>CAZKXK010000020.1:15490-16952 GCA_964556585.1 uncultured Anaerolineaceae bacterium | reverse complement strand
CACCAGCCCCACCCACAGGCCGCGGCGCGCGGCGCGCACCCAGTCGCCGCGGTACGCGATCCGGCGATGCCGGCCGAAGGTGGCGAGCCAGAAGAGCGGCACCGTCGTGAGGCCCACCGCGAGGCCCATCAGGGCGGCACCCACGAACCCGGCGGCCGGGTCGGCGCGCGGGTCGCGCGTCATGACCAGGAACCCCACCAGCACCCACGCGACGGCTGCCGCTCCGAACGTCCCGAGGTTGGCCAGCCGGTCCCGCGCCTCCACGTCCCGGAGTCTAGCGCGCCGCGCTGGACGGGCAGATGGCGCGATACGCACACCACGAGCAGGTCACGTACGACGGGCGGGCTTCGAAGCGGCCGGCCCGGATCCCGGCGGCCGCCTCGCGGATGTCGGCGATGCCGCGTTCCACGCGGGCCGCGTCGACCTCGGCCGTCCCGACCAGGCCCGAGTCGAGGAAGTGCAGCGCCACCGCGTCCGGCAGGCGGCCGGTCTCCGCCTGCCAGGCCATCGCGTAGATCGTGAGCTGGAGCGACTCGCGCGCCCGCTCCCGTGCCTTGGCGGGGTCGCGGACGTCCGAGCTCTTGTAGTCGGTGATCACCACACGCTCATGAAGGAGTGGAAGGGACGGCTCGACCACGTCCGCGGCGTCGGCGACCGCGACCGCGACCGCCGTGCCGCTTCGGTCGGCTCCTCGGTCCCCGGCGGGCCCTGTCACGGGGACCAGGTCGACCCGGTCCATGCGACCGCGAATTCGGTCGCCGTCGAGCAGGAACGCGAACTCGCGCTCGACGTACGCCGGGATGACGGCATCCGGCTCCATCTGCGCCCGCCGGAACCGCCGGAGCGCCTCGCGCCCCGACTCGAGGCGGGCCTCCTCGTGCTCGCGGGAGACGAAGCCCTCGGTGGCCCAGGCCTGCTCGAAGACCGCGATGAGCTCAGGTTCGCTCATCAGCACGCCCCGCGCGTGGCGCTTGTGGAACTCCTGCACGGCGAGGTGCAACGCGGACCCATACACGATGGCGTGGTGGGGCGCCGTCGGCACCCGCAGCACGTGCGCGTACTTGTAGCGCAGCGGGCACGTCAGGTACGCGTCGACCTGGTAGAAGCTGAGCACGAGGGGCTCCGTGGGGGCCGGGGTCGGAGCGGTCGGCGCGGCGGCCGGCGGCGCGTCGAAGCCGCCCAGGCGCTCCAGCGCGTTGGCGGGCGTCGTCGGCGGCGCGGCACCCGCCGGAAGGTCGAGCGCCTCGAGGACGAACGGCGACACGCGGCGCGTGCGCTTGCCCCCGTAGTCGAGCGCGTGGCTGAGCACCAGCTCGTCGCGGGCGCGCGTCATGCCCACGTAGAACAGGCGCCGTTCCTCCTGGACCTGGGCGTCGCCCGCTGGAAACGTCCCCCGCAGCAGGGCGTCGGGCACGCCGAGCTGCTCGCGCCGGCCGCGGGCAGGGAAACGACCGTCGACCAG
>CAZKXK010000020.1:0-15390 GCA_964556585.1 uncultured Anaerolineaceae bacterium | reverse complement strand
GGCGCGCAGTGAGCCGGAAGACCGCAGGAACTCGTAGAGCAGCTCGCCAGCCGGGCGCCGGTTCGCAAGCTCGCTGAAGCGACCCAGGTCCGCGACGAGCCGGGCCAGCGATGTCCGGGTCTCGGGGCGCAGGCGGAGGAGGCCCGGCTGGTGGTCGAGCTCGTCGAGCGTCTCGCGGAGGCTCCGGTTCGTCCGGCGGGCCCGGTTCGTCAGGGCGGCGAGGTCGTCCCCGGCGAGGCCGTACAGCTCGGACGCCGCGAGCGCGAAGACGTCCACCGAGCTGTGCGGGTCCGCGATGGCCCGCAGGAACGCCAGCAGCAGCCGCACTTCGGGGCGGCTGTAGAGCCCCGATACGCCCGAGAACCGCCACGGGATGCCGGCCAGGTTCAGTGACCGGAGGATCGCGTCCGCGTCGGCGTTCGCCCGGACCAGCACCGCGTGATCCCGTGGCCGAGCCCCGGCACGCGTCCGCCGCTCGATCTCGCCGGCGACCCAGTCCGCCTCGTCCGTGCCGGTCGCGAACGCCGCCTGGCGGACGGGCACCGCGCTGCCTCCCCGCCGATGCGCGATCAGGCGCTTGACGATCCCGCGCTGGACCTCGAGCCGGTCCGGGTCGTTGAACCTGATCAGGCGATACGACGCGTCGAGGATCGGCGCCCGCGACCGGTAGTTGCGCCGCATGACGATCATCCGCGCGCCCCGGAAGTGCGCCTGGAAATCGACGATCGCACCCGTCGCCGCGCCGCGGAACCGGTAGATGGACTGGTCGTCATCACCCACCACCGTGATGTTCCGGTGCGGCTCCGCGATCAGCGTCACGAGCTCTGCCTGGGCGCGGTTGACGTCCTGGAACTCGTCCACGAGCACGTACCGGAAGCGGGACTGGAGGGCGCGGCGAGCGGCGGGGTGATCCCGCAGGAGCGTGAGCGCCAGGCGCACCTGGTCGCCGAAGTCAATCGCGCCGGCCTCGCCGAGGAGCTCCTGGTAGCGCTCATACGCCGCTGCGAGCTCCGCGTGGCGCCGGGCTTCCTCACGGAGGGCGGCCGCCGCTGGCGCAGCACCCGCCGCCTCGGCCGCGGTCGTGAGCGCGGACGCATGGGCGCGGTACTCCTCGGGGCCGACATCCTCGTCCTTCAGGCGGCTGAAGAGCGCGGCGAGGGCCGCCAGGAACCGGGTCGGATCGCCGAGCGGCCGGTAGGCGTCCAGCTCCAGCCGGAAGAGCCGCTCCCGCAGAAAGATCACCGTCTCCGCGCGCGTCAGGACCCGCGGTTCCGACGGCAGCCCGAGCTCCAGGGCATGCTCCCTGACGACGCGGTCCCCGAAGGCGTGGAACGTTGCGACCAGCGTGTCCGTGTAGCCGTACGGCACCAGCTGGTCGACGCGCAGCTGCATCTCCTCGGCCGCCTTGTCGGTGAAGGTCAGGGCGAGGATCTCGGAGGGTCTCGCACGTTTCGTGGCGATCAGCCAGGCAATGCGCCGCGTCACGACCTGCGTCTTGCCGGTCCCCGCACCGGCGACGACCAGGAGCGGGCCGTCTCCGTGGGTCACGGCCCGTCGCTGCTGCGGGTTGAGGTTCGCCAGCAGCGCCTCGACACCTGCCGGCTGGGCCGGCCGCGCCGGCCGCCCAGCGGACTCCTGGGGCGCGACGTGCTCCAGCCAGACGGGAATCTGCTCGAGGGGCGGCGCCTCGCGGGATCGGGGCCGCCGCGGCGCCTTCCGGCCGTTCGGGCCCGCGCCTGCGCGGGCCATCAGTCGACCCCGCACCTGCGGGGCCGGCGCGCCGCCCGGCAGGAGCTCACGCGCTCTCCGTCAGCGACCGAGCGCCCGGTCCGTCGCCTCGCGCAGCGCCGCATCCTCTTCCGCGGAGAGCGCACCCTCCGCGACGCCACGGGCGACGGCCTTGCCGTAGACGCGGGTCTGGTTGCGGGCGTGGAGGCTCGAGATGACCACGCCGTTCGCCTCCGGGTCCGTCATCGCCAGCGCGAAGCTCTGGTTGCCGCCCGTGTCGTCGAAGTTGTTGAACCGGACGAGGCTGATGCCCTGGACGCTGTGACGCGCACGATCCTCGAGCGCGGCGGCGCGGAGAGCGAGCTCGTCCTGCCGACGGGCCACCGCGTAGACCTTGTCGACGTGCGCCTCGAGGACGTCCGCCAGGCTCGTGCCGTCGTCGCCCCGCGTGAGCGCGGCCAGGCGCGCCTCCAGCAGCCGACCGCGCCGCGCGACCAGGAACAGTGCCCAGGCGAGCACTGCCAGGGCCACCACGAGCAGGCCGACGATCGGTCCGATGTTGGCGCTGACGAGCGTGTCGAGGTCGCTCACTGGTCCTCCGGTGGGGCTGGGGCGAGTCTAGCAGGGCGCGCTTACCCGGCGCCCGAGCCCCGCCCTGCTCGGTGCCCCAGCCCTGCCTTGCCCGGCGCCCGAGCCCTGCCTCGCCCGGCGCCCCAGCCCGCGTCCCCGCGCCTCGTGGCGGCGAGCGCTCGCGCCGCCTCGCGGCTCGCCCGGGCCCGGCGGTGCTATTCTTCGGCGTCGTCGGACGCAGGCGCGCCCGCCACGGCATGCGTCCGAACAGGCCCGGCCCCGGTGGCCGGCACACCAGGAGGCCGACCTCAGCATGGCGAAACGCCAGCGCGGCAGCACGCGACCGGGCCAGCGGCCCCCCACGAAGAGCACGAGCGGGCGCGTCACGGCACGCCCGACCGCGGCAGGCGCCGCGACTCCCGTGGCAGCGCGGCCGGCCACGACGCTCACGGACGACGAGCTCTCCCGGGCGTCCGCGATCGAGGCGCGAATCGTCGACGAGGAGCGCCAGGCTGGCGCCTCGCTGGCACGCGGTCGCGACCGTCGCCGGGCTGCTGGCGACGACGCGCCGGCCCGTGGGCGTGGCCGGCTGGTCACCTCGCTTGCCGTCGTGGCTGCCGACGAGTACGTCTACGTCATGCGTGACCTGCGGCGGATCGCGGTCGTCTTCATCGGCATCTTCGCGATCCTGTTCGCGTCCTTCTTCCTCTCGCAGGTCACCGGGATCCTCCGGGTCTCCTGACCCCGAGGCCGGCCGCCCGCCACCCTCCGGGACCACCGCTCCGTGGCCCGTCGCGCGGCTGGCACCGCCCCGTCCCCGCTTTTCACCCCGTCCCTTCACCTCCGGCCGCTCGCGGACCGGATGCGCCCCGGGTCGTTGGACGAGGTGGTCGGCCAGGCCGCCCTCCTCGGGCCGGGGGCGCCGCTTCGCCGCCTGGTCGAGGGGGGCCGGCTGCCCTCCTGCATCCTGTGGGGCCCGCCGGGATCCGGCAAGACGACCATCGGCCGCCTGCTCGCGGAGGCGGTCGGGGCGCGGTTCGAGGCCCTGAACTCCACCACCGACGGCGTGGCGACGCTGCGCGGGGTGGTCGAGGCCGCGCGCAACGCCGCCGCCCTGGAAGGCCGCACCACCGTCGTCTTCCTCGACGAGGTCCATCGCTACAGCAAGGCCCAGCAGGATGCGCTCCTTCCCCACGTGGAAGCGGGCACCATCGTCCTGGTCGGCGCCACGACCGAGCCACCCATCGCCGGCGCGATCACCCCTCCGCTCCTGTCGCGGCTGCGCGTGTTCCGCCTCCAGCCGCTCGGGGAGGCCGAGCTCGCGGCGATCGCCACGCGGGCGCTGGAGGACGCGGAGCTCGGCCTCGCCGGCGCGTACGCCCTGGAGGAGGCCGCGGCGCGGCAGCTGATCGGGTACGCATCGGGCGACGCGCGCCGGATGCTCGGACTCCTGGAGATGGCGGCGGTGCTCGCCGAGCGTCGCGCGGCGGACCTGGAACCCGGCCCCGTCCGCCGTCCCGTCCACATCGAGCCCGCCGACATCGCCCGGGCCGCCCAGTCGCCCATGCTCGGCTACGACCGCTCCGGTGTCGTCTCCGCGCTCATCAAGAGCGTTCGGGGATCGGACCCCGACGCGGCGCTGTGGTGGCTGGCCACCGCCCTCGAGTCGGGCGAGGATCCGCGCTATCTCGCCCGACGGCTCGTCATCTCGGCGTCCGAGGACGTCGGGAACGCCGAGCCGGCCGGGCTGCCGCTCGCCGTTGCCGCGCTGACGGCGGTCGAGAAGATCGGGGCCGAGACGAACGACGAGGGCCTCTACGCGCTCGCCCAGGCGGCGGTGTTCCTGGCGGTCGCACCCAAGTCCGCCGCGGCCGGGCGGGCGTTCTTTGCCGCTCGCGACGAGCTGCGCGCGCACGGCCCTCGCCCCGTCCCGGGCCACCTCCGGCCGGCTGCCAGGACCTACCGCAACCCGCACGACGCGCCGGACGCGGCCGCCGACCAGTCGTATCTGCCGCGGGGCATGACGACCCGGCGGTTCTGGGAGCCGACCGACGCGGGGGCCGAGGACCATCTCGGCCAGCTCCACCGCGGCCGGCTCGACGCGAGGTCGGACGTCCGGCGCCGCCGGGGCGAGTGAGTGCGACGGGGCTCCCCGCGCTTCACGGCTCCAGGTCGATCAGGCGCTCGCCACGCGCGCCACGCGGCACCAGCACCGCGAGCGGCCGCCGGTCGAACGTCGCGATGCGGTGCACGCCCAGGCGCCCGGCGGCGGCAACGAGGAGCGCGTCCGAGAGGCGGGGCCGGTGCTCCGCGTGCTCCACCAGCAGCGCCGCGGCCCGGACCAGGTCCTCGTTGGTGGGCGAGACAAGGCGAACGGCGCCGCTCGTGAGCGCCTCGACAAGCGCGATCGTTGCGGGCTGCCCCAGCTCCCGCTGCAGGACATGGTCAGCCTCGCCGAGGGTGAGCGCCCCGACCAGGAGCGGCACGTCGACCGATCCGAACCAGGTCCGGGCGGCGGCGTGGTTGAGGTCTGCCGTGTCGGCGGCAGCGATGATCGCGGAAAGGTCCAGCAGGACGGCCACCGTTCAGCGGGCTCCGCCGACCGGACCCCGCGTCCCGATCTCGCGGCCGGCGATTCGCCGGGAGTCGAGCGACAGGCGCCCGTGCGTGCTCCGGCCCACGCCGATGAAGGAGAGCGGCGGGGCGGCGTCGTGCGCCGAGAGATAGGCCTCCAGCGCCGCCACGATGACCGCGGTCTTGGTCGAGCGCGTGCGCCGGGCGTGTCGGTCCAGCCGGTCGAGCAGGTCCGGCTCGGCAAGGATCGTCGTCCGCTTCAGGGGGCTCATATGCATGAATATATACCAGGGTGGACGGCCCCCGGCGGCCTCCCCTACCCTGACGGTCGTTCGTGCGCGCCCCCCGGGCGCGGACGGCCGCGATCGACCGCCCAGCCAGGAGGCCCCGCCGTGTATCGCTTCGAGCCGAATCTCCGAATCCCGGGCCCGACCCACCTGCCCCCCAGTGTCCGCGAGGCCGGGGGGCGCCAGATGATCAACCATCGGGGGCCGGAGTTCGCCGCCCTGATGGCGCGGATCGATCGTCGCATGCGCGTCTTCTTCGGCACCGAGCAGGAGGTCATCCTCCTCACGGCCGCGGGCACCGGTGGCCTGGAGGCCGCCATCGTCAACACGCTCTCGCCTGCCGATCGGGTGCTCGCCGTGCCGACGGGCGCGTTCGGGGATCGCTTCGCGAAGATCGCCAGCGTGTATGGCGCCGACGTGACGCGCCTCGAGACCGAGTGGGGTCGGGCTGCCGATCCCGAGGTTTTGCGCGCCCACCTCGCGGCCGATGCCGACTACCGGGCCGTGCTGCTGACCCACAACGAGACCTCGACCGGCGTCACGAACCCTGTCGCGGCGCTCGCCGCCGTCGCCCGGGAGCTCGCGCCGGGAGCGCTGATCCTGGTGGATGGAGTCTCGGCGCTCGGCGCGGTCCCGTTCGAGATGGACGCCTGGGGCCTGGACGTGGTCATCACGGGCTCCCAGAAGGCGTGGATGGCCGCCCCGGGAATGTCGATGATCGCGCTCTCGGAACGCGCCTGGACCGCTGCCGCGGAGGCGCGCATGCCGCGCTTCTACTTCGACCTGCGCGAGGCACGCAAGACGGCCGCCAACGGCCAGACACCGTGGACGCCGGCAGTGGCGGTGATGTACCAGGTTGACGCCGGCCTCGCGTTGATGGAGGCCGAGACCCCGGCCGGGGTCTTCGCTCGCCACGCCGCCTGCGCCGCCGCGACCCGCGCCGGGCTGGAGGCGCTCGGCTTCCGGCTGCTGGCCGACCCTGCCTTCGCCTCGAACACGGTGACGGCCGCCTGGATCCCCGAGGATCTCGACTGGAAGACGTTCAACGGCGAGGTGAAGGCCCGCCAGGTCATCCTCGCGGGCGGCCAGGGCACGCTCAAGGGGAAGATCTTCCGGGTCGGGCACCTCGGCGCCGTCAACCTGGACGACATCCTGGGCGCCATCGGCGTCATGGAGGAGGTCGCCCTGGCCTTCGGCCGGCCGGTGGAGCCAGGTTCCGCCGTGGCCGCGGCCCAGCGCGCCGCCCTCGCCGCTGTCGAGACTCATCCCGGGGCAGCCCAGGGGACCCCGGCATGAGAATCCTGGTCGCGGAGCCGCTGGCGCGGGAGGGAATCGAGATCCTGGGCCGCAACCATGATGTCGACGAGAAGGTCGGCCTGACGCCCGAGGAGTACCGGGCGATCCTGCCCGAGTACGACGCGCTCGTCGTGCGCAGCCAGGTGAAGGTGGACGCGGAGATGATCGCCGCCGGTACCCGGCTCCTGGTGATCGGCCGGGCAGGCGTCGGGGTCGACAACGTTGACCTGGACGCCGCGACACGCGCCGGGATCACCGTGGTCAACGCGCCGACCGGGAACACCATCGCGGCGGCCGAGCTGACGCTGGCGCTCCTCCTCGCGCTGGCCCGCAAGGTCGCCGCGGCGGACGCCTCGATGCGGCGCGGCGAATGGAAGCGCAGCGCCTTTGCGGGCCACGAGCTTCGCGGCAAGACGCTCGGGATCGTGGGCCTCGGCAAGATCGGCCAGGCGATCGCCGATCGGGCTCGCGCCCTCGAGATGAGCGTGGTCGGGAGCGATCCGTTCGTATCCGCCGAGCAGGCGGCGCGGCACGGGGTCGAGCTCGTCCCGTTCGAAGAGCTCCTGGCACGCTCGGACGCGGTCACTCTCCACGTCCCGGTGACCAAGGTGACGAAGGGCCTCATCGGCGCGGCCGAGCTGGCCCTGATGAAGCCCACGGCCTTCCTCCTCAACGTCGCGCGCGGCGCCGTCGTGGACGAGGCGGCGCTGGCCGCCGCGCTCCGCGCCGGCACCATCGCCGGAGCCGGGATCGACGTCTACACGACGGAGCCGCCGACCGGCAACCCGCTCCTGGACGCGCCGAACACGGTGCTCACGCCGCACCTCGGCGCATCGACCGCCGAGGCCCAGGTGCTGGTGGCCGAGGAGGCGTCGGAGCAGGTCCTCGACGTGCTGGACGGACGACCCGCACGCTACGCCGTCAACGCGCCGCTGCTGACGCCCGAGACCGCGCGCGCGATCGCGCCATACCTGCCCCTCGCCCAGACGCTGGGCCGCTTCTACGCTCAGTTCGCCCGGGGAGCCGTGGAGACGCTGACGCTCGAGGTCGCCGGCACGCTGGCGGCCCACGACATCACGCCACTCCAGGCGGCCGTGCTCCGCGGCCTCCTCGAGGGGTCCGTGACGGAGCGGGTCAACCTCGTGAACGCCGCCTACCTGGCGAAGACGCGGGGGATCACGCTCGTCGAGCGCAAGACGCCCGATGCGGGCGGATTCGCCACGCTCGTCACGGTGACCGGCGTCGCGCAGGGAGCTCGTCATGCCGTCGCAGGGACGCTCGCGAACGGCGAGCAGCGACTCGTCCGCATCGACGACTACGAGCTGGAGATGGCGCCCGCGCCGTGGATGCTCGTGACCCGCCACCAGGACCGCCCCGGGATGATGGGGCGGGTCGGGATCCTCCTGGGCGAAGCGGACATCAACATCAGCGCGATGCACCTGGGCCGCTCGGCGCCCCGCAGCGACGCGTTCATGCTGCTGGCGCTCGACGAGCCGGTCCCCGACCCTGTCGCCGACCGCATCCGGGCGATGGATGGCGTCCTGGACCTCTGGGGCATCGATCTCGGCGACGGCGCGTGACCGGGGAGCGCGGGACGCCGCTGCCGTTCGCCGTCCCGCCCGATCTTGCCGCCTCGCTCGTCCTGCTCCGGCACGGCCAGTCGGTCTGGCTGGCCGAGGGCCGCTTCCAGGGGCGCGCCGACACGCCCCTCTCGCCCCTCGGCGAGCGCCAGGCCGCGCTCGCCGGCGCACGGCTGGCCGACCCCGCCGCTCCACCGAGGTTGCCGGTGCCGGCGGGTGATCCCGTGGCGATCGTCCACTCGCCGCTGGCCCGGACCACGCAGACGGCCGCCGCGGTTGCGGCGGCCATCGCGCTGCGCGGCCGCCCGGCCCCGCCCATCGTCGCGGAGCCGGGGCTCATCGAGATCGCGCAGGGCGCGTGGGAGGGTCTGTACCAGCGGGATGTCGAGGCGGGCTGGCCATCCGAGATCGCGGGCTGGCGCCGTGATCCCGTCCGGACCTTCGCGCCGGGGGGTGAGTCGCTGATCGACGTGGACCGGCGGGTCCGCGAGGCGCTCAACGGGGTGGTCGACCGGCTCCAGCGCGCGTCGGTGGCCGCGCCGGACGGAGGCGCCTCCGCGGCCGCGGGTCCGACCGCGGCATCCTTCTACGATCCGCACGCCGGGCCGTGGATCGTCCTGGTGGGCCACGACGGGGCGTTCAAGGTCGCGCTGCTCGCGCTGCTCGGCCTGCCCCTCGACCGCTTCTGGACGTTCACCCAGACCACGACCGGGATCGCGGTCCTCGACATCCGCAACGGCCGCACCGTCCTCCGCGCCTGGAACCGGACGGAGCACCTGGCGCCGCTCGAGCGCGAGCAGGGAGAGGCCGAACGGCGCGCCGAGGAGGAGGCCGCCGCGCGGGCGCGGAGCGGCGCGCTCTAGCGGCGCTTTCCCCGGCCACGGACGAAGGCGAGGCGGAGGAGCGCAACCCGCAGGCGCCGCTGCGCCTCCCCGAGCGCCGAGAGCCGATCCGCGCCCAGGCGGCGCCGGCCGTAGGTCGTCTCCACCGCGGAGCGGGCGACGAGCTGGAGCTCGGGGCGGACGCCCGGCACGACATCCGAGAGCGACCCGAGGTACTCGTAGACGGTCTGAGTCGGCCGGCGCGGGTACCCGAGGCGGCCGGCCAGCCCGGCGACCATGCGGTAGACGGCAGTGGGCTCGACCGGCCGGCGCAGACGCCGCCGCAGCAGGACGAAGCCGAGCCCGAGCATGGCACCTCCCATCGGGACGGCCACCACGATGATCGGCCCGATGCCGGGCGTCCGGAAGGTCGATGACCCGCCGCTGGCGGGCCCACCGGGCTCGTCGACGCCGGCTCGCCGCGTGGGGCTCGGCGCCGCGCTCGATCCGGCGCTGGCCGACGGGACCGGAGCGCTGACGACGGGTCCGGCGGGAAGCGCCTCGGGGAGGCCGACGCCACCGCCAGTCGGATCGAAGTCGACCCAGCCGGCGCCCGGGAACCATGCCTCCACCCAGGCGTGCGCCTGGTCGCGCCGGATCGTCTCGCGGCCGCTCGCGTCGCGGACGCCGGGCAGGAACCCCTCCACGAACCGGGCGGGGATCCCCGCAACCCGGAGCATCATCACCATCGCCGAGGCGTAGTGCTCGCAGTAGCCCGTCCGGGAGTAGACGAAGCAGTCCACCAGGCCACGCCCGCCGCAGTCGACGTTCGTGACGTTCGTGCTGTAGGTGAAGTGGGCGCTGTCGCGCAGGTACGACTCGATCGCGCGCGCGGTGTCATACGGGTTGGACGGCTTGGCCGCGGCCAGGATCTGCGCGAGCAGCGCACGCGTCTCGGGCCCGACCGTGCCCGGCTCGATCGACGTGTAGGTCGCCAGCAGGCCGGGCGGGTAGTCGGTCCCGGCCGCCCGGAGGCGGTTCGCGGTCAGCGTGGCTGGGTCGGCCGGGTTGGAGAGGTCCGGCAGGCGGGCCTCCAGCGTGTAGCTCGATCCGCCGGTGGGCAGGATTCGGCCGAACGCCGTGGCGGACCCGCCCTGGACCAGCGTGACGTTCGCGGCGCTGTCGAGAAGCGTGGGGATCCCGGGCGAGACCACGATCTTGCCCGCCGCGAGACCGCTGACCTGGTAGTCGTCCGTCACGTAGCGGACGGTGTCGAGGGGCGCGTCGAGCGTCCCCGCCAGGAGGCTCACCGACGCCCCCACGTTCAGGTCGGCCGTCTGGCTCCAGCTCCAGGTGTTCCCGGCGAGCTGATCGTAGGCGACCGCGCGCCACTTGACGACCGGGCTGCCGGGCGGCGACTGGATCGTGAGGATCGGCGTTGCATCGGTCACCCAGAGGCCCGTGACGGTGGTCGACGCCCCGAACTGGGTGCCGGTGATGCGGGTCCCCGGCCCGCCCGCCGGAAAGTAGCGCACCCACTGCTGGGCAATCTCGGTGAACTTCTGGTTCAGGCTCGGCCAGGCATCGGCGAGCGGCGCGGACGACGCCGCCTGGGTCAGGACCAGGGCGCCCAGGACGGCCACGCCGACGAATGTCAGGCCGGCGCGCAGGGAGAGGCCGGCGGCGTCGCCCACGTCGCCGATCCGGTGCCTGAGCCACGCGCGCTGCTCGTCCGCGACGTGGAAGCGCACCAGGAACAGGAGCGCCGCGATCGAGTAGACGACCATGAGTGCGTACTGGTCCTGGACCGTCAGCGCGATGTTGGCCAGGAGCAGCGAGCCCGGCAGGACGACGGCCGCGACCGGTCGCCGGTGGGCGTAGGCGCTGTAGCCCGCGAACTGGCCGGCCCCCCAGCAGATGATCCCCAGCACGAGCAGGAAGTGGCCGACCTCGAGGGTCGTGGCGCGGCCGCGAACCACCAGGTCGAGGTAGGCTCCGACCACCGAGTCCGAGGTGGCCTGGAACATCCCGCCGATGGAGGCGCCGGGCGCGAGCTGGGCACCCACGACGAGCGTGAGGTACGCGGCCCCGAGGACCGCCCCGCCCAGGTACGCCAGCAAGCGCCCACCGCCCGTCTTGGCGACCGCGAAGCCCCACGCCACGCCGAGCATCCCGGCCCACGGGAGAAAGTTCGTCAGGGTCCGGCTGCCGAGCACCCAGCGCGCGTCGTCGATCGACCAGCCCACCAGGGCCACCATGAGCGCCAGCAGGAGCACGCTTGACCAGCCCTCCGCGGGAGCCAGCGCCAGGTGACGAGGGACCTGGTCCGTGGGCGCAGTCGGGCGATAGTCGAACGCGGTCGGGGCGGCGCTCATCCGACCAGGACCTCGCCGAGCGGCACCGCCGGCGGCACCACGAAGGTCCGCACGGCGAACTCCGCGAGCGCGTGGTGGACCCCGCGCGAACCCAGGTCGAGCGATGCGAGCTCGGCCGCGATGTTCGGCGCGTCGATGCTGCGCCCGGAGGCGACCACGTCGTGGCGCAGGAAACCGTGCGGGTCGAGGAACATGACCTGCGCGCCGATCCCCCGTGGGCGGAGGGTCGCGAGGGGACGCACCCAGGCCGTCTCCGCCGCCGGCGTCACGATCACGGCCGACATTCCACGGCGCAAGAGCGGCAGGCCGGCCACGAGCGCCTCCACGAGCGGCGCGCTCCCATCGCCATCAACGGCGGCGAGCAGGTTCAGGATCTTCAGGCGCTGGCGCGGGCCCCGGTCGGGAGACAGGTGGATGATGTGGGCCCCGGTCGTGGTGAGGCCCACCGCGCGGTTCTCCGAGAGCGCGCGCTCGGCCACCGCCGCCGCCACGCGGACGGCCACCTCCACGCTGGAGTCGTCTCCCGAGCCGGACTGCACACGCCGCTCGAGGTCCACGAAGAGCCAGACGTCGGCGGTCTGCTCGAGGTCGAACTCCTTGACCTGGATCTCGCCGGTCCGCGCGGTGGACGGCCAGTGGATCCGGTTGAACGCGTCGCCCGGCGCGTAGGGCCGGATCGAGGTGGCGAGCGGCGTCGTCTGCTGCGTCCGGACCGGCGTGGATCGACTCCCCTCGAGGCTCACCGCACGGAGCCGCCAGCGGGGGATGCGCTCGATCCGCGGGTAGACGACCAGCGTCAGGCCGTGGCCGACGGATGCGTTCGCCTCGAAGAACCCGAACGGGTCGCCGGTCCGGATCTGGAGCGGATCCACCCGGAAATGGCCGCGGCGGGCCAGCGGCACGCGGGCGACCCATGACCGTTCGCGGCGCGTCCCGAGCGAGATCGCCCGGCCGGGAAGGGGGATCGGAAGCGTGGACGGATTGTGGACCTCGAGCCACAGCTTGGGCAGTCGGCTCGTGTTCCGCAGCGTGTAGGTGGTGCGGAGCTGGTCACCCACGTGCGCCTGGAGCTGGTTCACGGAGTAGCCGGCCTCGAGGTCGGCCAGCCCGTTGCGGGTGACCAGGTAGCTCCCCCCGACGACCAACACGCCGAGGTAGACGAGATAGAACAGGAACGCGAAGCCGGTGCTGAAGGCGGCCACCAGCAGGATTCCGGCGACGGCGAGGAGGGGAAGGCGGCGCAGGAAGCGCACGGGCGATGGGGCCTGCGCGGAGCTCAGCGGCCGCGCGGGGCCTCGGCCTCGATCCGGCGCGGGCCGCCGGGCCGGGCGGGGGCGTCGACGGGCACGGAGTCCAGAAGCTCGCGGACGACGGTCTCCGCGTCCACCTCCCGGATGGACGAGCTGGTCTTGATGATGACGCGATGCGCCAGCGCCGGCCCGGCCAGGGTCTTCACGTCGTCCGGGATGACATAGTCGCGGCCGAGCAGCGCCGCCCGGGCCTGGCCGGCCCGGTAGAGCGCGATCGAGCCACGCGGCGACGCCCCCAGGTAGATGTCGGGGTGGTTGCGGGTCGCGTTCACGAGGCGGACGATGTACTCGGCGACGCTGGCGTCGACGTAGGTCTCGCGGACGGCTGCCTGCATCTCGCGCAGCTCCGCGACCGGGCAGACCTCCTCCAGGTCGTCGAGCGGATGGATCCGCTTCTGCTCGTCCAGGATCACGATCTCCTCGGTCGGGGTCGGGTAGCCCAGCCGGAGCCGGAGCATGAACCGGTCGAGCTGGGCCTCGGGGAGCGCGAACGTCCCCTCGTACTCGATGGGGTTCTGGGTGGCGATGACCAGGAACGGGTCCGGCATCTGGTGGCTGATCCCGTCGATCGTGGCCTGGCGCTCCTCCATGCACTCGAGCAGCGCGGACTGCGTCTTGGGGGTCGCCCGGTTGATCTCGTCGGCGAGGACCACCTGGCTCATGATGGGCCCCGGCCGAAACTCGAACTCCTGGGTCTTCTGGTTGTAGATCGATAGCCCCGTCACGTCCGAGGGGAGGAGGTCGGGCGTGAACTGGATCCTCCGGAACGACGAGCCGAGGCTCTTCGCGATCGCTTTCGCCAGCACCGTCTTGCCCGTCCCGGGAACATCCTCGATGAGGAGATGGCCCCGGCAGAGCAGCGCGACCAGGGCCAGCTGGACCTCCTGGTGCTTGCCCACGATCACGCGCTCCACGTTGGCAATAACGCGGTCGCCGGACTCCTGGATCTTCGTCATCGTGCTCGCGGACTCCTGTCGCTGCGCATCCGGCGGGCGTGGCCAGTCCGGGGACGGCACAGGGCCCACGTCTCGCGGGGTGGGGCGGTCTCGGGGTATGGAGATAGTACGTCCGAACGGCGGGGATGGTTCCGCTTCGCGAGCCTCAGCCCCGGATCAAGGTGCGACCGCCGGCCCAGGCCGTCATCAGCGCCCCGATCGCGGCCATCACGGCCATGAACAGGTCGCCCGACGCGAACGATGCGGCCCCGAGCACGCCGAACACCGCGATCACGACGGTCGCCACGAACGCAAGCCCGATCCGCTCGATCATCGGGCGCGGCGGGCGCCGAACGGCATCCGGCTCGGCAGCGCCCGCCGGCACGCCCGGATCCGGTGGGGCATCGCCGGGCCCGCCCGGGGTCGTCACGGCTGCGTGGCGAAGTAGGCGCGGAGCAGGTCTCCGGCGAGCGGGGCGGCGCGCGACCCACCGGAGCCGCCGTGCTCCACGATCACGGCGATCGCGATCGTGGGAGCCTGCGCGGGCGCGAAGCCGATGAACCACGAGTTCGGCTCGCCGGTGCCGCCCAGCTGGGCCGTGCCCGTCTTGCCGGCCACCGTCACGCCAGCGACCTGGGCGCCCGCCGTGAACTTCTGCCCGTCGACGCCTTCGACGGCCCCGACCATGGCGCCTGCGATGGTCGCTGCGTCCTGCGCCGACAGGACGCGCCCCAGTGTCGCCGCCGGGACGGTGCTGACCGCCCCCGACGGGCTCACGAGCGCGGTGACGAGGCGCGGCCGGGGTTCCACGCCGCCGTTTGCCACCGTCGCGGCGACGAGCGCCATCTGGAGCGGCGTGACGAGCACCTCCCCCTGCCCGTATGCCGCGTTGGCCAGCTCCACGTCGTCCGCGAAGCCGCCGGGCAGCGGGCCTCCGCCGTTCGTCAGCTGCGAGCTCGCGGTGGGCAGGTCGAACGGGATGGGCGCACCGAATCCGAGGCGTCGCGCCGCCGCGTCCATCGCCGCACCCCCGGTGCGAAGCCCGGCAAGCGCGTACCAGATGTTGCAGGAGACCTCCGTGGCACGCGCGAAGTCCAGGACCTCGGACCCGGTGAAGAGATGGTGCCCGTCAACGATCCGGAAGCCGTCCACGAGAAGACCGGTCGTCTCGTCCCCCGGTTGCTGGGGGAACGCCGTGGCGGCGTTGATCGCGCCCGACGAGAAGCCGGCGATCGCGGTGACGATCTTGAATGCCGAGCCGGGGACGTAGAGCCCCTGCGTCGCCCGGTCGAGAAGCGGCTGGCCCGGGTCGTCGAGCGCCGCCGAGAACGCGGCGCGCGCGGTGGCGGGGTCCGCGATCCCGGACGCGTCGAAGGTCGGCGTGCTCGCCAGCGCGAGCACGTCGCCGGTCCGCGGGTCGAGCGCCACCACCGCGCCGCGATCCGCGCCGAGCAGGCGCACCGCCAGCCGCTGAAGTGTCAGCGAAAGGCTCGTCCGCAGGTCGTCGCCCTGCTTGGTGGGAGCGCGAAACTTGGCGAGGGCACGCGACAGGGGGTCGTCGCCGCCGAGGCCGAGGAGCGCCGAGGAATCGGCCGCCTCGAGGCCGGCCGATCCGTACAGGCTCGAGACGTAGCCGAGCGGGGCGCTCAGCGAGCGGTCGGCGTAGACCCGGTAGAGCTCGCCGCTCGCGTCGCGCCGGTTCGTGGCAAGGACCCGCCCGTCCCGGTCGAGGATCCGGCCGCGCACCGTGGACCGGGCGGCGGCGATGACGCCGGCATCGCTCGGGTCGTGGGACAGGTCGTCGGCGCGCAGGACCTGCCAGTAGCCCGCCCCCAGCGCCACACCGCCGAAGGCGATCGCTAGGGCAATGCCCAGCCGGACCACCCGACCGCCGAGCGGCCGCTGGCAGATCGG
>CAZKXK010000019.1:0-16985 GCA_964556585.1 uncultured Anaerolineaceae bacterium | reverse complement strand
CCTTGCGGACACTAGCTCCTGAAGCTAGCGCGTCTACCGATTCCGCCACCTCGGCACGCTGCCGATCGGACGGCGAGGGTCACCGCCCGAAGGACGACCATGCTATCACGTCCCAGAATCGGCCACTCGGGTCCGAGACCGGGACTGCCTGTGGCCCCGTGACCCGGTTCGAGACGACGAAGCCGCTGTCACGAAAGAAGAGCGGCAGGATCGGCTCCAGCTTGCCGAGGAGCGTCTGCAGGCGCGCATAGGCGGCCCGGCGGGCCGTGTCCGTTCCCGGCGCGCGGGCGGCCGCGAGGGCCGCGTCCAGGGACGGATCCTGGAAGCCGGACACGTTCGATCCCCCGGCCTGCACCTGGGCGCTCGCCAGCAACGGGTAGGGGTCCGGATCGAGCCCCACGTTCACGTCCGCGACGGCCGCCACGAAGTCCGCGTCCCGCAGTCGCTGGACCAGGTCGCCGGCCGCGAGCGAGGTCACGGTGGTCTTGATACCCAGCGATGTCCAGGACGCGGCAACCCTCGTGGCGACCGCGGCGGTCACGGGGTTGACGGCCGCGTCGGCCACAAGGAGCTCGATCGTGAGGGGCTTCTTCGCCTTCGGCGGAAGCCAGCCCGTTGTGCCCTTGGTCCAGCCCGCGGCCCGCAGGCCCGCCGCGGCGGCCTTCCGATCGAAGGCAACGGCAGGCGCCGCCTTCGCGTCGTAGGCCCATGAGGACGGGGGAATCGGCGTCTCGGCCTCCTGGCCCGAGCCGGCCAGCAGGTCCGTGATCAGGCGGCCCCGGTCGACCGCCGCGAGGAGCGCCGTCCGAACCCGCGCGTCGCTGAACGGCCCGGCCCCGGGCCGGAGGTTCAGGTAGATGCCGGTGAGCGTCGTGCCGGGATACGCGATGAGGCGCGTCGCGGGCGTGGCCGCGAGAGCGGCGGCCGCTGCCGCGGACAGGCCCGACACCGCGTCCACCTCGCCGGCCCGGTAGGCCGCGATCGCCTCGTCCGGCCCCGGGTAGAACCGCAGCTCCAGCCCCGCCAGCAGCGGCTGGCCGGGTGCGACCGTGCCGACGCCGAGCGTCGCGAGCGGTCCGGATCCGGCGTTCAGCGCTCCGAGAACGGGTACCAGCTCGGCTGCCTGGGCGGTGAGGTCGGTCAGCTCGAAAGGCCCGTCGCCGACCGGGAGCGTGGAGAAGGGCGCGTCGGCGAGGTCGGCGACGGACACGCCGGCGAGCAGGTGGGCGGGCAGCAGCGGCTGCGTGGCCGCCTGGAGAAAGCCACCCAGCGGCACGGCAAGATCGAACTGGACGGTCGTCGCGTCGATGGCGGTTGCCGTCACGCCCTGCCAGCCCGCCGCGAGCGGGCCCGTGTAGGCCGGATCCTGGAGCACGTGCACCGTGTAGACCACGTCCTCGCTCGTCACGGGGACGCCGTCCTGCCACCGGGCATCGGACCGGAGCCGGAACGTCCAGCGGGCGCCCTTGGGGTCCACCGTCCAGCTCTGGGCAAGGTCCGCCACCGGCCGGCCGTCCGCGCCCGGGCGGACGAGCCCACGGAACAGGAGGGCCACCAGGTCCCGGTCGGCCTGCGTGCGCGCCGTCACCGGGTTGACCGAGCTGGGAAGCCCGATCACGGCCTCCCGGTGGATGGCCAGCGGCGCAGGGGTCGGCGTCGGCTGCAGCGCGACCTGTGGGGTGAAGCCCGGCGCGGCGATGGCAGCGCCGAGCACGCCCAGGACGAGGACGAGGACGAGGACGAACGCGCCGTCGCGGCGGCTCACGCGGCAGCCGCCGGAGCGCCCGGCCTAGGCGCCGGCGACCGGTGCGAAGGCGTAGCTCGCCAGGGAGAAGACGGCGAACAGGATGCCCAGGATGATCGTGAACTGCCACAACCGTCGCTCCACGCCGCGCCGGCTCCGGTAGACCGCCGAATCACCGCCGAAGGCCGAGGACAGCCCGGTGCCGCGCGCCTGGAGCAGCACGGATGCGATGAGCCCGATGCTGACGATGATCTGGCCGACGGCCAGGTAGGTGTTCACTCTGGGGGAGTCCTCCATCAATGGGCCGCGGGCGATGGTAGCACAGGGACCGCGATCGCCCACCTGACCGCCGGACCGGCCGCCCCTGGTCAGCCCGCCGGCTTTGCCGCTCCCTGGGCAGCGACCGCTGCCGTCGCCGCCGCCACCCGCGCGGCATCGCCCAGGTAGCGCGAGCTCCGGGGGCGAAGCGCGTCGTCAAGGTCGTAGACGAGCGGAACGCCCGTCGGAATGTTCAACCCCACGATCTCGTCATCCGAGATGTTGTCCAGGTACTTCACGAGGGCCCGGAGGCTGTTGCCGTGGGCCGCGACGAGCACGCGCCTGCCCGCCCGGAGGTCCGGCGCGATCGCCGAGTCCCAGTACGGGAGGAACCGCGCCACGGTGTCCTTGAGCGACTCGGCCCGGGGCACGTCGGCGTCCGCCAGGTCCGCATAGCGCGGATCGTGGCCGGGGAATCGCTCGTCGTCCTCGGTCAGCGCCGGCGGGGGCACGTCGTAGCTCCGGCGCCACAGCTTCACCTGCGCCTCCCCGAACTTGACCGCCATCTCCGCCTTGTTGAGGCCCTGCAGCGCCCCGTAGTGCCGCTCGTTGAGGCGCCAGCTGTTCCGCACGGGGCACCACATCTGGTCGAGCTCGTCGAGGGCGATCCAGAGGGTGCGGATGGCCCGCTTGAGCACGGACGTGTGGGCGATGTCAAACCGGAACGACTCCGCCAGCAAAAGCCGGCCGGCTTCGTGGGCCTCCACAAGACCGGTTTCCGACAGGTCCACGTCGGTCCACCCGGTGAACCGGTTCTCCTTGTTCCAGGTGCTCTCGCCGTGGCGAAGCAGCACGAGCGTCGGCATCGGTCAGCTCCTCTTCGCGGAGGTCAGGATGCGGCGCGGCGCGCCGCGGCGGTCAGCGCCGCGCGCGCGACCATGCCGGCCATCTCGTCGGGCTTGAGCGAGGCGCCCCCGACCAGCGCGCCATCGATCCCGGGCTCCGCCAGGAACTCGCCGATGTTCGCGCTCGTGCACGACCCGCCGTAGAGGACCGGGACCGCATCCGCGCGCGGCCCCCAGCCGCTGGAGCGGAGCGTCGCCCGGATCGCGTCGGCCATCGCCGAGGCGTCCGCGCCCGAGGCGGTGCGGCCGGTGCCGATGGCCCAGACCGGCTCGTAGGCGATCACGAACCCGGCACCGAGCAGCGTGTCCGGGTCCTGGCCCGCGAGCGCGCCGGCAAGCTGGCCGGCGACGACCTCCGGCGCGTGGCCGGCCTCGCGGTCGGCGAGCTGCTCACCGACGCACAGGATCGGCCGGAGCCCGGCCTCGACCGCACGACCGAGCTTGCGCCCGATGAGGGCATCGGACTCGGCCGCGTCGCGGCGGCGCTCGGAGTGGCCCAGGATAACCCAGGTCGCCAGCCCGGCGAGCATCGGCGCACTCACCTCCCCGGTGAACGCGCCGGCGAGCTCCTGGTGGATGTTCTGGGCGCCGACCGCGATCCCCTCCCCGACCACCGCGTCGCGGACCGCCGCGAGGCACACGAAGGGGGGACAGATGACCCGGACGACCCCGGGTTCCGCGGTTCGCGCCGCGATGGTGCGGGCCAGCTCACCGGCGTCCGCAGGGGTGGTGTTCATCTTCCAGTTGGCTGCCACGATCACTTCTCGCATGCCGCCATCATGCCACCGCCCCACCGCCCGGCGACGGGGCCGGCCGTCGCGCGTCGGCGTGCCATTCGGCCCCGCCCGGCAGATCCGGCAGGCCGCCGGCGGGATGGAGCGCCAGCGCCTCGATCCTGGCCAGCGCTCGCTGGACGCGGCCGCGCGGCAGTGCCAGCTCGGCCGCGAGCTCGGCCAGCGACGCCTCCGGCGTCCTGCGGCGGAGCGCCGCGACGGCTCGGACGGACTCCGGCTGGTCCGCGAGCCGGCCGTCCGCCTCCAGGGTCGCGATCGCCGCGACCTGGCGCGCCGCCGCCATGGCGATCCGGTCGAGATTCGCGGACTCCGCGTTGAGCAGCCGGTTGAGATCGCCCCGGAAGGCCCGCGAAACCTGGCGGGACTCCAGCTCCAGGAGTGAAGGCCCGGCACCGATCCAGCGCAGGAACGTCCCGATCGTCTCGCCCCCCTTCCACGTCACCACGCCGCGCCCCCGGCGCACCCGGTCCCCCGCTGGCAGACCCGCGGCGGCGAGACGCGCTGCGAGCACACCTGCCTCGTCCACCGGCACCACGAACTCCAGGTGGTAGCGGCCGGCCGTCACCGACAGCGAGCCGCGGACCAGGAAGCGGCCCCGCAGGTACGCGGCCCGGCAGTGATCGGCCGCATGGTCCCAGTCGAACGTGCGCCCGGTGGCCCCGCGGATGCCCTGCGCCTCGTCCTCGCGCAGCAGGCGGACCATCAGCCGTCCGAGGGCCGGCCGATCACCGCGCACGGCAGCCGTGCCGAGGCCCGCGGCCTCGGCAGCGCGATCGCAGGCGCGCGACGGCTCGATGGATGCGAGCTCGGCCCGGAGGGCGGCCACGAGGTCGCGATCGGCGCCGGGCATGGCGGATCAGGCCGACCGGGCAACCCCGGGACGCCGTCCCGGCATGCCCTCGCGAGCGAGGATCCGGAGCAGGGACGCGGCGAGCAGCTCCGGGTCGTGATGGTGCGGGTTGGCCGGGTCGACCAGGTCGTCGAGGGCGAGGCGCGGCCGTCGGGCGGCTCCCACCGGCGGCCAGCGCAGCTTGACCGGCACGCCGAGCTCGAGGTCGGGCACCGCCGCCCCCAGGTTGTTGTTGGCGAGGACGACATCCACGGCCACCGGCCCCAGGTGGGCGACAAGCGCCTCGACGTGGTCGGCCAGGTCATAGCCCTCGGTCTCGCCGGCCTGGGTTGCCACGTTGCAGGCGAAGACGCGCAGGGCCGGCGTGGCGGCGAGCGCCGCACGGATCTCGGGAACCAGCAGCGGTGGCAGCACCGACGTGTACAGGCTCCCGGGGCCGACCACGACCAGGTCCGCCCCGCTGATCGCGGCCACGGCGTCGCGGGAAGCGCGGACGTCGGCCGGCTCGAGCCAGACCGACTCGACGGCGCGCATCCTGGCGATCCGTGACTGGCCGGTCACGAGCACGCCGTCGCGCAGGCGCGCATGGAGAGTGAGGGGCGTCCCGGAGGCGGGAACGACGTTGCCCCGCACGGCCAGGACGCGGTTCATGTGCCGGATCGCCTCCTCGAAGTCGCCTCCGTCGATCGCGTTCATGGCCGCGATCAGGAGGTTTCCCACGGCGTGGCCGGCGAGGGTTCCCTCGTCCTGCGTGAAGCGGTACTGGAGCAGCTCCGCCATGGCGGGCTCCGTCTCGGCGAGCGCCGCGAGGCAGTTCCGGATGTCCCCGACCGCGGCGATCCCCAGCTCCTGGCGAAGGCGGCCGCTGGACCCGCCGTCGTCCGCCACCGACACGATGGCGGTGATGTTCGCGGAGTGCTCCTTCAGACCGCGGAGGAGCGTCGAGAGGCCGGTTCCGCCCCCGATCGCGACGACCCGCGGCCCGCGGGCAAGCAGCCGGCGCCGGTAGACGAGGTCCACGAGCGGCTCCTCGGCGCTCTCGGTGAACGGGCCGAGGAGCGCGCGGACCACGCGGTACGACCCGTAGCCGAACAGGAAGAGGCCCAGGGCCAGCAGCACCGCCGCCCGGACCCAGTAGTCCAGGAACTGCAGGGTCAGCAGGGAGATCACCGCCTGCGCCGAGCCGGGAACCTCCGCGTCGCGATAGAGCTGGCGAATCGCCAGCGCACCGGCAAGGGCGAGCCCGGTCAAGCCGAGGAACGCCACCCCGAGCCAGCGCTTGACCCCGATCCCCGGCCGGAGCCAGCGACGAAGGTTCATGCGAGCCTCACCCTCGCTCGAGCTCGCGATGGAAGATGCTGATCGCGCCGTACCCCTGCGTCGCGAGCCACGCGCCGATCTCC
Source organism: uncultured Anaerolineaceae bacterium (assembly GCA_964556585.1). Classification (GTDB taxonomy): domain Bacteria; phylum Chloroflexota; class Limnocylindria; order Limnocylindrales; family CSP1-4; genus CTSoil-043. The sequence goes on along the minus strand of CAZKXK010000019.1, from coordinate 11,031 downwards.
TCGGCCAGCACGATCGAGCGGTGGAAGCCGCCGGTGCAGCCGATCCCGACCGTGAGTCGCGTCTTGCCCTCGGCAAGGTAGGCCGGCAGGGTCAGGTCGAGCAGCTGCTCGACCGAGGCCAGGAACCGGCGCGCGAGCGGCTGGTCCAGGACGTACGAGCGGACGTTGTCGCTGAGGCCGGACTGCCGTCGCAGCTCCGGGACGTAGAACGGGTTCTGGAGGAACCGCACGTCGAAGACCAGGTCGCACTCGAGCGGGACGCCGAACTTGTAGCCGAAGCTGATCAGCTGGATCGCGAGCTGGTCCGGGTCCACGACCTGCCAGAGCTGGCTGAAGATGCGCTCCTTGAGCTCCCGGAGCGACAGGTCCGACGTGTCGAGCACGACGTCGGACTCGGCCCGGACGGGGGCCAGCAGGCGGCGCTCCTCGGCGATCGAGGTGGCGATGCCCCCGGGCCCGGCCAGCGGATGCCGGTGCCGCGTCTCCGAGTACCGGCGGATCAGGGCATCATCCCGCGCCTCGAGGAAGAAGACCTGGGGCCGGATGCCCCGGCCCTCGAGCGCGCCGCGCATGGCGGAGAATGCCACGCTCGCGTCCCCTGCCCGCACGTCCAGGACGATCGCGACGCGGTCGAACCGGGCAGGATCGCTCGCGATCAGGTCCGCGAGGTCCGGCAGGAGCTCGCCGGGCAGGTTGTCGACACAGGCGTAGCCGAGGTCCTCGAACAGCTTGGTGGCGGCCGTCTTGCCCGCTCCCGAGAGCCCGGACAGGACCACCACGTGCTGGCCCGGCTCGCCGCCGAAACCGGTCTCATCGGCGTGGCGAGGCCGGAACGGCGTCGGTGGCGGCAGCGTCCCCATGCGATGGAGTCTACCTCGCCCTCAACGGCCGCCGGCCCGGATCAGGAGGATCGAGAACTCGTACAGCACGTACATCGTGACTCCGAGCACGGTCGGGCTGATCGGATCGCCCCCCGGCGTCACCACGGCGCTGATGATCGCGATCGCCAGGATGACGTAGCGGCGCGACCGGCGCAGGCGGGCGCTCGTGATGATCCCCACCTTGGCCAGGAGCACGAGCACGATCGGGTACTCCATCACGAGCCCGAAGGCGAGGAACAGCGTCGTCACGAAGCCGAAGTACTCGCTCGCGGTGATCAGCGGCTGGAGATCGGGCGACGAGAAGCTCAGCAGGAACGTGGCGGCGAAGGGAAGGATCACGTACGCCACCACGACCCCGATCACGAAGAACGCGATCGCAAGGGGCGCCCACGGACGTGCCATGCGTCGCTCCTCGCGGGTCAGGCCCGGCGAGATGAACGCCCACAGCTGCCATACCAGGACGGGCATCGCCAGCACGATGCCGACGACGATGGCGAGCTTGAAGTTGATGAAGAAGGCGTCGCCCAGGCCAGTGTACACGAGCGGCTTGTCAAGGTGCAGCGGGGCCTTCAGGAACGTGATCAGCTGCGGCGCGACGTAGAAGCCCACGACGCTGCCGATCGCGACCGCTACGAGCGAGATCGCCAGCCGGCGACGGAGCTCGGCGAGATGGTCGACCAGCGACATCACGGACTGGTCCGCCAAGACGGCTGGCGCGCCCTGCGGCAGAGACGGGGCGGGGGTCCCGGCACCCTCGCGAACGAGGTCGGCGTCGGGCATGCGAACTCGAACCGAGGGTCGCTAGACCCTCGCCTCGGTCGGCGCGTCGGCGGCCGTCGCGGCGGGGTCGGGCATGACCGGCGCGCTCAGCTCGTCCGGGGCTGGGGTGGCGGTGGGCGCCGCCTGGACGGGCACGGCAGGCGGTGGCGTGACGGCCGGTGCCACGATCGGCGGCATCGCCACGCTTGGCGTCGGCGGCGTGGGCACGCTGGCGGCAGTCGTGACCGTCGGGGCGGGCAGGACCGGTGTCGGGCCTCCCGGCGTGACCGGGGCGTCGGTCTTGACGGCGTCGGAGACGTCCGAGGCCGCCTTGCGGAACTCCCGGATGCTCCGGCCGAGCGCCGCGCCGACGTCCGGCAGCTTCCCCGGCCCGATGACCAGGAGCGCGATCACGAGAATGATAACAAGCTCGACGGGGCCGATATCCGGCATCGCGGCGAACCTCTGGCTACGGGGTCCGGGCCGCGACCGCACCGCGTTCGGGCGTCGGTCGCTGCGAATTCAGCGTAGCACAGGCAGCCGCGCCGCCCACCCGCGCGCGGCCTCCGCCAGGCGCTCCCCGGGGTCCTGGGCGCTCCCCGCGGACGGCTGCCCGAGCGCCGCCCCCGCGATCCCGCGCGACACGTTCACCAGCAGGCCGCCGCCGGGACGCGCACCGGCCGGCTCGGCCGTGGCGGCCCCGTGGACGAGGACGTCGGCGGCCTCACCCCCCTGGGCACCGACACCCGGCACGAGGAACGCGAGACCCGGCACGATCGAGCGGATTCCCGCCAGCTCGGCCGGCGCCGTCGCCCCCACCACCAGGCCGGCGCGGTCACCGAGGCCCGCCGCTGCCACGAGCCGCGCCACGCGCCGATGGAGCGCTTCCGCCGGGAAGCCGCGTCCCGTGTCCGCGGTGACGACCAGGTCCTGGAGCTCGCCGGCCGCGGGGTTCGAGGTGCGGCAGAGGACGTAGGTGAACCGGCCCGCACGGTCAAGGAACGCGTCGAGCGCCCGGAGCCCCAGGTACGGGCTGGCCGTCACGGCGTCCACGCCGAGCTGGTCGAAGATCGCGGCCGCCTGTCGGGCGACGGTCGTCTCGACGTCGCCGCGCTTCGCGTCGGCGATCACGGGGATCCCGGCCGGGATCGCGGCGCGCACCCGCTCCAGGGCCGCCATCCCCTCGCTCCCGAACGCCTCGAAAAACGCCAGGTTGGGCTTCATCGCGGCGGCGACCGGCGCCGTCGCCTCCACGATCAGCCGCGCGAACCGCTCGACGCCCGCCAACCCGGCCGGGAAGCCTGCCGGAAGGGCATCGGGGACCGGGTCGATCCCCACGCACAGGACGCTGCCGGTCTCGGCCGACCGGGACGCGAGGCGCTCGAGGTAGCTTGCGCTCACGACGTCGACGGCGATTCGGCGGGGGAAGCGACCGGCGACGCGGCCGGTGCGGGCGACGCGGCGGGTTGGGGTGCCGGACCCCACCAGGCGGGCCGGCTGTTGCCGTCCAGCCCGCTGAAGGTGGTCAGCGGGTCGATCTTCACGACCGAGACGTCGCCGTTGGCCGCCCGCTGGAGCGTGGCGAGCTGGAGGTCGACGGTGACGCCGGAGAGGCGCAGGAACGCAAGCTGCGTGCCGTCCGGCGACCAGGTCGGCCCCCATGACTGGCCATCCGTGGTCACCCGGGCCACCTGGGCGCCCTTTGCGTTGAGCACCACGACGTCCGTGCCAAGCGACGTGGTCCGCACGGCGGCCACGTAGCGGCCGTCCGGGGACCAGGCCGGCCCCGTGTAGCCCGCGGTCGTGAAGGGCGTGGTCTTCTTCGTCTTCAGGTTGTACTGCCAGATGGCGGGCGCGCCCGCGTTGCCGTTCCGGGCATTGAGCACGTAGAGGATCGAGCTTCCATCGGGGCGCCAGGCAGGATCCTGCTGGCCGAGCGGCGGGTTCTCGGGCAGCTCGGGATTCGTCAGCTGCTTGGTGCCCAGGTCGATGAACTGGAGCACGACGTCGCTCCTGGTCGGATCGGGCCCGTCCGAGACGACTGCGAGCTGCGTGCCATCCGGCGAGACCGCGTGATCCAGGATGAACCAGAACCAGGTGTAGATGTTGCCTGGACCGGTCTTATACAGGCCCGAGAGGACCGCCTGGCGGCCGCTCCCGTCGGGGTGGATCCGCGTCAGGATCGGGTACTGGAGGTCGTAGTTCTTCACGACGCCCTCCTCCGGGAAGTGGCCCTTCGTCTCGCGCGTCTCGATGAAGTAGACCCAGCTGCCGTCCGGCGACCAGGTCGGCTGCGAATCCCGCCCCGTGTTCGTGAGCTGCCGGGCCGCGTTGCCGGACTGGATCCAGATGTTGCCGGCCTTGACGTAGACCAGGGAGCCCGGGATCTGGATGGCCGGGTTGACGTCCGGCGGAGCGCTCGGCGACGGCGTCCGGCCGGGCGCCGCGTTGCCCCCGCCGCCGCCCCCGCTCGGGCTTCCCAGGAACGGCACCTGGCCGGTCAGGGCAAAGGCGGTGACCACCGCGACGGCCAGGAGCCCGACCAGGGAGAGGAGCGGGGCGAGGAAGGGCCCCACGACCCCGACGCCATACGGGTCGCCGCGGGAGCCGCGGGTCGGCCGGGCGTCACCCGGCGTGCGCGCCACCGGTCAGGCGCTCGCGGCTGCCACGGCCGCCGGGGCAACCGGCTCCGCGTACACCGTCCGCGCGAGCGCGACATCGATCACGGCCAGCTGGATCGACTCGTACCCCCCGAAGCGCCGGCTCGCCAGGCGGGCCGCGACATCCACGCGGTCGCCCTCCCGGACCATCCCGACCAGGTCGCCACGCCCGAACGCGATCGCGTCCAGCACGTCGACGTGGCGGCGCAGCGTCAGCTGCGCGTGGCCCCCGGCCGCGGCCCGAATCCGGGTCACGGTGAGGCCGTGGATGCCGACGACCGGCGCCGCGTTCCCGGGGCCGGTCGGCTCCAGCGCAGCCAGCTCGCGCAGCAGCGCGTAGTCGATGTCGCGCGCCGGGAGGGCCAGGTCCAGCGCCAGCGGGCGCCGCGTGTCCGGCGGGCCCGCGACGCCGAGCACGCCGCGAAAGCGCTCCGCGAACTCGTCCCAGCGTCGCGCCTCGATCTCGAAGCCGGCCGCGCCACGGTGCCCGCCGTGGCGCACCAGGAGGTCCGCGCAACCCTGGAGCGTCGCGGCCAGGTCATAGCCGGCGGGAGCCCGGCACGACGCCCGGAGGTGATCCCCCACCTGGGTGGCGACAGCCGCCGGAAGACCGAAGTCCTCGGCAAGCCTGCCGGCCACGAGGCCGATGATCCCGACGGGCCACGGACCGCGGACCAGCACCGCCCCGCCGCTCGGGCCGCCCGCGGCGTCCACGAGCGCACGCGCCTCGTCCAGCGCCGCCCGTGAGGCATCCCGACGCGCCAGGTTCGCGGCGTCGAGCGCGGCAGCGCGCGTGGCCGCCTCCCCTGGATCATCCGTGAGCAGGAGTGCGGCGGCAACGTCCGCGTCCCCAACCCGGCCGGCGGCGTTGAGGCGGGGCGCGAGGGCAAACCCGACGGTCTCGAGCGTCGTGTCGGCGGCGGAGACGCCGGCCGCCGCCAGGAGCGCCGCGATCGCCGGCCGGGCACCGTCCCGAATCCTGTCGAGGCCCAGGCGCGCGATCGCCCGGTTCTCGCCCAGCACCGGCGCGACATCCGCCACCGTCCCGATCATCGCGAAGTCGGCGAGATCCCGCGTGGTCGCCTCGACCGGAACCCCGCCGAGCCGCCCCAGCAGGAGCGCCGCGATCTTGAGGGCCACGCCGGACCCGGTGAGCCGCGTGTCGGGATAGGTGGAGTCCACCCGGTGCGGGTTGACGAGCGCGAGCGCCGGCGGCGGCTCCGGCGGCACCCGGTGGTGGTCCGTCACGATGACGTCGATCCCGGCTTTCGCGGCCGCGGCGATCTCGGCGCCGCTGGAGCTGCCCATGTCCACGGTGACCACGAGCCCACGCCCGCCTTCGCGCGCGAGCTCCACCGCCCGCAGGGAAAGGCCGTGGCCGTCCTCCAGCCGGCTGGGGACATGCCAGGCCGCGTCGATCCCGAGCGCCCGCAGCGCACGCACCATGATCGTCAATCCGGTCAGGCCGTCAGCGTCGAAGTCGCCCACCACGAGGACCCTGTCGCCGTTCGTGCGCGCGCGCCCGATCCGTGCCACGACACGCTCCGCGTCCGGCAGGCCGGCCGGGTCGTGGAGGGCAGCCAGCGCGGGTCCGAAGAACGGATCGACCTCGTCCGTGGCGATGCCGCGGGCGGCCAGGACGCGGGCCAGCCGCGCGGAGCCGCCGTGGGCCCCGACCGCGGCCAGGAATCCCTCGTCGAGCGGGGCGAGATCCGGATACAGCCAGTGGAAACGCGGTTCGATCACGGGACGCAGGATGCCACGCCCGACTCATCCCGGCCTTTGGACCGGCACTCCCGGCGGGCCGGCGAACCGACCCCGCCCGGCACGATCACGACGCGGGACGGCGGACCGGTCGGCCGCCGGCAGCGACCCGGCGGCGCTCCTCCCACTCCTCCCAGAGGGTGAGGAGCGGGGCGGCGTTGAAGATCGACGAGTACGTCCCCGACGTGATCCCGATCAGCAGCGCGAGGATGAACGTCTGGATCGACGACCCCGCGAAGAGCAGCAGCGCGGTGAGCGTGAAGATCACGGTCAGGCTGGTGTTGATGGAGCGCGCCAGCGTCTGGAGGATCGAGTGGTTCACGATCGCAGTGAAGTTCTCGCCGGCGTGGCGTGCCCGGTTCTCGCGGATCCGGTCGTAGACCACGATCGTGTCGTGCACCGAGAAGCCGATGATCGTCAGCATCGCCGTGATGAAGAGCTCATCCACCTGGACCTTGAAGAACGTGCCGAGGATCGCGAAGATGCCGACCACCACGATCACGTCGTGGACGAGCGCGGCGAGCGCGGTCATCCCGAAGCGGAAGTCCCGGAAGCGGAGCGTCATCCAGGCCAGGATCCCCAGCGAGCCGATGAGGACGAGCACGATCGCCTGCTGGGTCAGCTCCCCGCTGATCACCGGCCCGACCGTGGTGAGGCTGCGCTGCGCGTCGATCGGCCCGAGCTTCGCCTCGAGGTCCGTCACGAGCGTGCCCACCTCGCCGGTCCGCGTGACGCCCCCGGGAACGGGCGTGGGCGACGGGGAGGGGCTGGGGCTCGCCGATGCGCCGGGCGACGCAGAGGATCCCGCGGCGGCTGCGGCTGCGGAGCCGGACGCTGCCGGGGTGGGCGAGGCGGCGGCTGGGCTTGACGACGCGGCGGCGGACGGGGACGCCGCGGCCGACGAGGGGGCTGGAGATCCCGACGGAGCGGCACTCGCGGAGCCGGAGGGGGCCGGGCTGCCCGAGGCGGCCGGAGACCCGCTGGGCGCCGGCGTCGTCGTCGGCCCCTCGATGAGCCCGAGCGGGACCGTCCGGATCAGCACGTAGCCGCCCGAGGAGCTCTGCACCTGCGACTCGTAACCCGCGGAGGCCAGGACGCCCTGCACCTGCGTCGGCGTCACCGAGGGATCCTTGAAGTGGATCTCCCACAGCGTGCCGCCCGTGTAATCGATGGAGAACTGGAGGCCGGCCTTCCCACCCGTGATCGGGCCGAGGATGATGAAGAAGAGGCCCGGGACCACGATCAGGCCGGAGAAGAGGAAGAACCAGCGGCGCTTCCCGATCAGGTCAAGCACCGGTGCGCGCCTCCCCACGCCGGCCGGCGAGGACCGTGCGCGCCTTGAACTCCTCTTCGCGCAGCCCGTACAGGCGCGGGACGCGCGCCCACTCGTGGCTCACGACCCAGCGCAGGATCGTCCGCGTCACCGTGATCGCGGTGAACATCGAGCAGAGCACGCCGATGATCAGGACCAGCGCGAAGCCGCGGATCGTGGCCGACCCAAAGAGGTAGAGGATCGTCGCGGTGATCAGGGTGGACACGTTCGAGTCCAGGATGGAGTTCCAGGCCCGGTTGAAGCCGGCCTCCATCGCCGAGTTGAGCATCTTGCCGGAGCGGAGCTCTTCCTTCATCCGCTCGAAGATCAGGATGTTGGCGTCCACCGCCATGCCTATCGAGAGGACGAAGCCCGCGATGCCGGCCAGCGTCAGCGTGACCGGGATGAGCCGGAATATCGCCAGCACCAGGAGCGCGTAGTAGATCAGCGCCAGGCAGGCCATGAGCCCCGGCAGGCGGTAGTAGACCAGCATGAACAGGAAGACCAGCAGCACGGCGATCGCCGCGGCCAGCACGATCCGGTCGAGGGAGAATCCGGCGAGCGTCGCGCCGATCTCCGTGCTCGACTCCTCCTTGAGCGGGAACGGCAGCGAGCCGTAGTTGAGGACCGTGATCAGGTTGTTCATCTGGGCGGCCGTGAACCCTGTGCTGCCGCCGCTGATGATCCCCTGCCCGCCGGTGATCGCGCTCTGGATGACCGGAGCGGAGACGACGTTGCCGTCCAGGACGATCGCGAAGAACTCGCCGACGTGCGCCTTCGTGTAGGTCGCGAAGAGCTGCGAGCCGGTCGACTTCAGCCGGAAGCCGACCGCCCGGAGGCCGGTCTGGTCCGTGGTGGCGAAGGCCTGGTCGATCTGGTCGCCGCCGAAGAGCGGCGTCTCGGCGGTCGGAAGCGGCTGGCCCTCGACGGCCTGGTACGTCCCGGGCGTGCTCTGCGTCCCGTACTCGGCAGGTGGGAGCGGGATGAAGTCGAGCTTGCCCGTCTGGACGAGGAGAGCCCGGATCTCGTCCGGGTTCTTCGCGTTCGGCAGCTCGACGATGATGCGATCCGAGCCCTGGGTCTGGACAACCGGCTCCGCGACGCCCGTGGAGTTCACCCGGTTCTCGATGATCGTCTGGGTCGTCGAGAGCGCGCCGGCGTCCGGCTCGACCCCGTTGACGGGCTGGAGGCTGTACACGACCTGCAGGCCGCCGACCAGGTCCAGGCCGAGCTTCGTCTCCAGGACCCGTGAGCCGCCGCTGGGATCCGTGAAGTTCGGGACGCTCAACTTCGGCCAGAAGTCGACGATCAGGAACAGGATTCCGATGACGAGGATGATGATTGGGGTGGTTCGACGCATCGGCGGGGATGCTAACAGGCTTTCACCGCCCCCGTCGGACGGCCCGCGTGGCGGTCAGCCGGCGAGGCCGGTCTTGATCCGCTCCGCGAGCGTCCGCCCGATCCCGGGGACGGCGGCGATCTGCTCGACGGGCGCCTCCGCGACCCGCTTCGCGGAGCCGAACGTGCGGAGCAGCGCCCGCTTCCGGGCGGGCCCGATCCCGCGCAGGTCGTCGAAGACCGACTTGACCGCCGCTTTTCGGCGCAGGTCGCGGTGGTAGGTGATCGCGAAGCGGTGCGCCTCGTCACGGAGGCGCTGGACCAGGTAGAGGGCCGGCGAGCTGGCCGGGAGCAGCACCGGGTCCGGGCGGCCGGGGAGGAACAGCTCCTCGCGCTCCTTGGCCAGGCCCACGATCGGGATCTCCGCCAACCCGAGCGTCTCCAGGACCTTCACGTCGGCGCTCAGCTGGCCCTTGCCCCCGTCGACCACGATCAAATCGGGCAGGGTCCAGCGCATCTCCTCGGCACTCCCCTCCTCGCCCGCCTTCGCCCGGTGGAGCCGCCGCCGCAGCATCTCCGCGTGACCCGCGAAGTCGTCCTGGCCCGCGACGTCCCGGATCCGGAACCGGCGATACTCCCCCGTGCGCGGCTTCCCATCCTCGAAGACGACCATGCTGCCGACCGTCTGGCTTCCCTGGAACGTGCTGATGTCGTAGCACTCGATCCGCGTCGGCGGGACCGGCAGGCCCAGCGCGGCCGCCAGCTCCTCGAGCGCCACGAGGGTCCGCCCGTCGTCGGCGAGCCAGCGGGCCTGCTCGCGGGCGAGCGTCTCCGCGGCGTTCCGACCGGCAAGCTCCACCAGCCGGCGTTTCTCGCCGCGGCGGGGCACCAGCAGCCGCACGCGCCTGCCGCGCCGCGTCGCCAGGAACGCCTCGACGTCGGCCGCGTCGGCCGGCAGCGTCGGGGCGAGGATCGCCGGGGGCACCGACGAGGCCCGGGCGTAGTACTGGCCCACGAAGCCGGCCAGGACCTCGTCGTCGCCTGCGGTCGGGTCGGCCTCCAGGAGGAAGACGTCCCGGCCGATCAGGCTGCCGTTGCGGACGACGAAGAGCTGGACCGCGGCCTGGCCCCCGGCCCGCGCGAGACCCAGCACGTCCTGCTCGGTCCGCGCGAAGGCGGCCATCTTCTGGTCCTCCATCGTCCGCTCGATGGAGCGCACCTTGTCCCGCAGGATCGCCGCCTGCTCGTAGTCCATTCGCTCCGAGGCGGCCTCCATCTCCCGGCGCAGCCCGCGCGCCACGGTCTCCTGGCGGCCCTCCAGGAACAGCTCGACCTGGCCGATGTCGGCCCGGTAGGCCTCGCGCGAGATCGCCTCGATGCAGGGTCCCTGGCAGCGCTTGATGTGGTACAGCAGGCACGGTCGCTGGAGGGCGCGCTTGCCCTCCCGGATGTCGAGCGTGCAGGTCCGGAATGGGAAGAGCCGCCGGATCAGGTTCATCGACTCGTCGACGCTGGTCGCGGAGGCGTACGGCCCGAAGTAGCGGCTGCCGTCCTCCAGCAGCTTGCGGGTCCGTTCGATCCGCGGGAAGTCCTCGCCCAGGCTGATCTTGATGTACGGGTAGCTCTTGTCGTCCTTCAGCCGGACGTTGAAGCGCGGCTGGAAGCGCTTGATGAGGTTCGCCTCCAGGAGCAACGCCTCAGCGACCGAGTCCGTGAGGGTGTACTCGACGTCGGCGACCCGGTCGATCACGGTCCGGATCCGGTGTGCCTCGCCGTACGGGCTCTGCTTCTGCCAGTAGCTCCGGACCCGGCTCCGCAGGCTCTGCGCCTTGCCCACGTACAGCACCGTCCCGCGGGCATCCCGCATCAGGTAGACGCCGGGGCGTGCCGGGAGGCCGGCCAGGGTCGTCGTCAGGGTTGGGGTCACGCCCACGATCGTACATGGCGGCGAGGTTGGCCCTCCGGGTGGCCGGTGGCCGTGGCTGGTGGCCGTGGCCGTGGCCGTGGCCGGTGGCCGTGGCCGGTGCCCGTGCATGAGATGCACGATCGGGCCGGTGACCCCGGGCCGCCGGCCGGTGGCGCGCCAGGGCTGTGCGGCGAAGGCACGAACTCGACCGACGGGGGCGATTCGAGCCCGCCCACGGCCGATCTGCCCCCGATGGGGCACCGCCACACCGCCGGGAAGGAGGACCTGAGGGTCGAAGCCGCCAGGCGGGACCGCAACGTACGTCCAGCGCACATGCCTGCCGCGTCCCGTGCGCCCGACGTACGAACGGGACGGATCCAGCTCGATCCACCCCAGCCCGCCTCGTCCGGC
>CAZKXK010000018.1:13695-17198 GCA_964556585.1 uncultured Anaerolineaceae bacterium | reverse complement strand
GCTCGCGCTCGCTGACGGGGCGACGCTCGGCTCCGCGGACGACGTCGCGGATGGCGCCAGCGACCCGGAGGTGGGCGGCGCCGTTGCCACGGTCGAGCCGCACGCGGCGACGAGCGCCGCGACGCCGACCAGGGCGAGGAATCGGACCGCGTGCGCGGCTCCGGGGCGACGAAGCATTGGCACCCGGCGAGCCTAGCGGCCCGTGGTGCCCGCGGTCAACTCGGACCCGGCCTCGTCGATCGCGGCCGGACCGGCGAGCATCGCGAGGTCCACGCCGAAGGTAGCGCGCACCCGTTCCCTGGTCAGCACCCGGGCCGGCGGTCCGTCCGCCACGACGCGGCCGCCGTCGAGGACCACCAGGCGCGGGAAGAAGTGCGCGGCCAGCGCCAGGTCGTGGAGGACGGCCAGGACCGCGACGCCCTCGCGGCGATTGAGGTCCGCCAGGAGCTCCATCACGGCCACCTGGTGGCGCAGGTCGAGGTGGACGGTCGGCTCGTCGAGCACGAGGAGGGGCGCCGCCTGGGCGACCGCGAGCGCGATCAGCACGAGCTGGCGCTCACCGAGGCTCAGCTCGCGCACGTCGCGTCCCCGGAGCGAGCCGATCCCGACCCGCTCGATCGCCAGGTCCACGGCGGCGTGATCGGCGGGCCCGGGGCCGCGGAAGGGATCCTCGTGCGGCAGCCGCCCCAGCGCGACAACCTCCTCGACCCGGGTCGCGAACGGCAGCGACGCCTGGCCGGGGACCGCCGCCAGCCGTCGCGCGATCGCCGCCCGGCCCAGGCTCGCGACCGGGTCGCCGCCGAGGGTGACGCGCCCGTCGCGCGGCACGACGAGGCCGGCCAGCACTCGCAGGACGGTCGACTTGCCCGCGCCGTTGGGCCCCACCAGCGCCACCCGCTCGCCCGGGGCGATCGCGAGATCGACGCCACGGACCACCAGGTGCTCGCGATACGCCACGCTGACGCCGGAAAGCTCGGCGACCGGCTCGCTCACAGCTCGTACGCCGAGCGGGTCCCGCGCAGCAGGGCGAGGAAGAACGGGGCGCCGACCACCGCCGTGACGACGCCGACCGGGATCTCGCCAAGGAGCCGCGCCCCGAGATCGGCCAGGACGAGCAGGATCGCGCCGAGAATCGCGGCGAGCGGCAGGACGCGCCGTGCATCCGGTCCCACGACGAGCCGGACGAGATGCGGCGCGACGAGCCCGATGAACCCGACCAGCCCGGCGACGGCCACCGCGGCCGCGGTCACCAGGCTCGCCAGCGCCAGCAGGATCGCGCGTTCCCGGCGGACGTCCACGCCGAGGTGGGCGGCCGCCTCTTCGCCGAGCAGCAGCCCGTTCAGCACCCGTGCCCGGGCCACGATCGCGATCGAGCCACCGACGATGAGCGGCGCCGCGAACCCGAGCTGGAGCCAGCTGGAGCCTTCGAGCCCGCCGAGCAGGAAGGCAAAGATCTGGCGCAGGTTGGAGCCCGACATGAACATCGTCATCGCAAGGCCGGCCGCCAGCAGCGAGCCCACCGCGTAGCCCGTCAGGAGGAGCCCCGTCAACGGCGCGAGCGATCCGCTGCCACGCCCGAGCCGGTAGACCAGCGCCACCGAGGCGAGCGCCCCGCCGAACGCGAGGACGTTGAGCAACCCGAGGTCCAGGAACACCGCCCGAACCGGGATCAGGACCGCCACGGCCGCGCCGAGCGCAGCCCCCGAGGCGGTGCCCAGCACGTACGGATCGGCCAGCGGGTTGCGCAGGAGACCCTGGAACGCCGCCCCCGCGACCGCGAGGCCGCCGCCGACCAGGACCGCGCTCAGGACCCGCGGGAGGCGCAGCTCCAGGACGATCGTCTCGGCCTCCGGCGACCAGGTGCGGTGGACCGGCAGGCCGATCGCGCGGAGCAGGATCCCCAGCGTGTCGCCGGGCGCGACGGCGACCGACCCGACCGCGACCGCGGCGACGATCGCGGCGGCGAGCACGCCGAGACCGGCCAGCGCGAGGACGGCCGCGCCGGGGACGCGCGCCGGCCGCCCCACCCGGGCCCGAGTCAGGGCAAGCGTCCGCGCGCCGATGCTCATCGAGCCGGACCGTCCGTCGCGCGCGGGATCAAGGGGCCGCGCTCGCCGCGGGGGCCGCCGGCAGGACCAGCGCGGGGTTGATGGCGAGCGCGAGCGCACGCAACGCTTCGACGACCCGGGGGCCGGGCCGCGAGACGAGCGTGTCGTCGATGGGGCGGATCGCCCCGGTCCGGACCGCCGTCATCCCCTCCCAGCCCGGGCGCGCGGCCACCTGGGCGGCCGTCGTGCCGTAGGCGGCATCCCCGAGCAGGATCAGCTGAGGATTGGCCACGATCAGCTTCTCGAGCGGGATGCTGAAGGCGGTGGTGCTGCCGGTCGTGATCGGGTCACCGCCGGCGAGGCGGAGGAGCTCGTCCTGCTCGATGCCGTCGGCGAACGTGTAGATGTCCTTCGTCGCGTCGAGCTCGTAGAAGACCCGGGGGCGAGGAGCGCCGGCCGCGGCCACGGCAGCCACCACGGCCGCCTCCTGCGCCCGCAGTGATGCCACGAGCGCGTCGCCGGCAGCCGCGTCGCCGGCAGCGGCAGCGACCAGCTGGATGTCCCGGTACACCCCGGCGACATCCGACGCGTACACGACGATGACGGGGATGCCGAGGGACCGCAGCTTCGCGATGACCTCCGGGCTGTTGAACCCGTTGCCGCCGGCGATGACGAGGTCCGCGCCGAGCCCGACGATCTTCTCGATGTCGACGCTGCCGAGCTTGACGACCTGGGTGATCTGCTTCGCGGCCGGCGGGTAGTCGTCGGCATCGGTGACGCCGCGCACCCGCGGGCCGGCCCCGACCGCGAACAGGATCTCGGTGGTGGCCGGCGTGAGCGAGACGATCGTGGTCGGGGTCGCGGGGATCGTGACGGCGGTTCCCTCGTCGTCGGTCAGCGTGAGCGGGTACGTCGCCGCGAGCGCCGACGGGCTCGGCGACGGGGTGCTGACCCGGCCGGTGGCCGGCGGTGCAATGACCGCCGTGGGCGAGGGCCCGGCCGGCGTGGGGGCCGGCGTCGCCGATGCGCCGCAGGCGGCCAGGCTGGCCGCCAGGAGCGCGGGGAGAAGGACGAAGCCGGCGAGCCGCCGGCGAGCGTGGGCTGGAATCACGGGGCCTCTCGCGCGGGTGCAGAGCGGATGGATCGCGTGGCCGGGGACGCGCAGTCACCGGCGCTGGACGACGCGGGAGAGGATCAGCCGGTCGGGATCATGCCTGCCTGCCCCTTTCTCGCGAGGGTTCGTGCGGCTCTGCCGCGGGGCCGGCGACCGGACTTCCGCCGTTGCTGAACGGCGGTCACCGTAGCGGGACTGTGCCGGAATCGCACCGGCTTCGCGACCACGCGGCGGGTGGTGACGGGACGAGGCTAGCACAGGCGGGCCCCGGCGGCCGGGACTCGCCGCAGGGCAGCCGCGGCGGACCGCGAGCCGCTGCCGCGGCCACTGCCGCACGCCGC
>CAZKXK010000018.1:0-13595 GCA_964556585.1 uncultured Anaerolineaceae bacterium | reverse complement strand
GCCGCACGCCGCGGCGGCGGCCACGGAGATAAGCGCCAGTGCAGGGCCGGCCGCCAGACTGACCCACCTCGCCTCCTCCGCCGGCCGCCGCGCCAACCCACAGCCCATTCCCGCCGGAGGAGGTCCAGGGATGTCTCCGGGACGGATGCAACTCCGACGAGTGCTTCGCTCCATCGCCGTGGCGCTCGGCGCGGCCGCGCTCGTCGTCGCCGCGGCGGGCCCGGTCCGCGCCGCGTACCAGGCAACGGCGGACTCGAACACGTCGGCCTTCGCGCTCAACTGCATCGGGGTCAACGACACCTACCCGTCGCGGCTGCTCGCGGCGGCCCTCGCCGGCTACCGGAACCTGGGGTACACGACCAGCGGGTACAGCGGCCCGTCGTTCACCAAAACGCAGGTGCTGTCGCGCACGCTCTCGGATTGGGGCTACTACGTCCACGGTCACGGCGACAACTACCTCTACTCGGGATCGACACGCGACTACGGGTTCAAGGAGGATGCCGGCCTGTGCACCGGGGCGCGGACAGTCTTCGCGCGCGACATCTCGGCCGTACGTCGCGGCCGGGTATCGAACCTCGTGATCATGTCCACCTGCCACCTCGGAGAGTCGGGCACGACGATGCCGGCGGCCTTCGCGATCCCGAAGACGAAAGCGGGAAAGGACGCTTGGGCGGGCCCGAACTTCTACCTCGGCTATCTCGGCGAAGCCTGGGACAGCGACGAGTACGCCTTCGAGACGCGGTTCTGGAGCGCGATCGGGCCGGGCTACGGCGTCGGCCAGGCCTTCGACGTCGCGAAGCTCGGCGCGTTCAACGTCGGCTTCAGCGCGAACTGGTACGGCAGCTACGCCTGGACCGGCCGGGCCGGTCCGCTGCCGTCCGGCTGCACCAAGTGCCTGTGAGGTGGTGACCATGCGCACGCGAACTCACTCCCTCTCCCGGGGCCGCCGCGTCCGGCTTGCGGGTGCCGTCGTCGTCGCCGGAACCGCGATCGCGCTCGGCCTCCCGGGCGGCACGCCGGCCGGCGATGCTGCTGATCGCTACGTTGCCGGCGGCCCGGCAGTCGAGCGCACTCCGCTCGGCGGGGACCGGGCGGCCCCGACGCTGGCGCTCGCCGCCGCGCTCCGGTCGCGCCTCGGCCTGCCGGAGCCGGCGACCACGCGCGTCGAGCAGGTCGTGGACCGGTTCGACGGCACAACCTACGAGGAGGTCACGGGAAGCGATGCCGCCGGCCAGACCATCCACCTCCAGCGTTTCGACGCCCGGGGTCGCCTGGTTGCTGCCGTGACGTTCGGGTGGCAGGCGGCCGGCACCGCACCGCTGGCGAACGCGGCGGCGGCCCGCACTCGGGCGAGCCGGCTCGCCGCGGACCTTGGCCTCGAGACCCCGGGCGCGCCGGACGTCCGACAGGCCGCCGACAACGCCGGCTGGACCCTCACCTGGTCACGGGTCGTGGATGGCGTGCCGGTGATCGGTGACGGCCTCCGCCTCGACCTCTGGCCCGATGGGCGGCTGCACGCCGTCGTCCGGACCGAGCGCCCCCTCGCGCAGCCACCGGGGACCGCGCTCCCGGAGGCCGCCGCGCGGGACCGGGCGACCACGACGCTCACCACGATGTTCGGCAGCCGGTTCGGACAGGTCGCCATCTCCAGACTGGAACTCGGCTGGGTCGCGCCGAACAGCGCCTTCGACCCAACCGGACCCGATGCTCCCGGCGCCACGCTCCGCCTCGCGTGGGTCGTGGAGGCGCGCACGTCCGGCGCGCTCGCCGACTCCCTGCGTGCCGTCAAGCTGTTCTTCGACGCCGGAACCGGTGCGCTCATCGGAGGCGATGTCCTGCGATGAGTCGAACCCCGCCGGACCGATCCGCGATGCTTCGCCCGGCCGCTCGCCGGGCGAAGCGCCCGCCGGTCGCATGCCCCGCGCCCTGGCTCGCGCTTGCGCTCGTGGCCGCGTTCGTTGCCGGGTGCGCCCGCGTTGTTCCGTCGTCGCCGGCCCCGCCACCGGTCGCCACTGACCGGACCGCACCGTCCGCCACGGGCAGCACCGCCGGTCCAGCGCTCCTGCTCCTCGCCGCTGCCGGCGACGGCGCTGCGGCCTCACTCGTTCTCATTCGACTCTCGGGCGACAGCGTCACGCTCCCGCTGCCCGCGCCGTCGGTCGCGGCTGTGGCGCCGGGAGTCGCCGGGGGCCTCGTGGCCGTCCTGCGCGACGGCCGAGCGTTCGTCGCGCCCGGCGGGGTCGGGGGGCTCGAGGCCGGTTCCGGATGGTTACCGGTCGCGCTCAGCGGACCCGGCCGGATGCCGTCCGGCGCGCTCGTCTGGTCCGCGACCTCGTCGCCGAACGGAAGACAGGTGGCGGCCATCGCGCGGCCGGCCGATGCCGAGTCGCCCGGTGCCCTCGTGGTCATCCAGGCGGACCAGGGGCGACGCGAGATCCTGCCGCTCGCAGACGATTCGGAGGGCGTCCCGCCGGCCTGGGTCGACGCTGCTCATGTCGTGATCGTGCAGCGGGATCACCTCGACCGGCTCTTCCTGGCGCTGGTCGAGGTCGCGACCGGGCAGGTCACGGACCGGCTCGCCCTGCGTGCGCTGGACATCGCGGCGTCCGCGGATGCGGGCACGCTGGCAATCGTGACCGACGGTCGCATCGCGGTCGGGCCGACAGCCCCGGTTCTCGAGCTCCGCCGGATCCCGGGCACGGGGCCCGTCCTACCGCGGGGCGACATGGTGCGGGGCGGGATCGCGCTCGACGAGGACGGCGGCGTGCTGGCGGTGGCGGTGGAGGCGGGCGATCCCGGGTCCAGCCGGATCGCGGTCTACGTGCGCGATGGCGCGACGTGGCGCGCCGGTGCCCGGATCACGCCGCCCGTGAGCGCGTCCGGCGGCTGGCTGACCTGGCTGCGCTGAGATCGCGGGGCAGGCCCTTCGGACGGCCCCCGGCGACCGCGTCAGTCGGGAAGTGGCTCGGCGACCGCGGTCGTGAAGATGGAGATCTGCGCCTCTTCGCGCAACATCGGGCCGAGGATCTTCTGGAGCGTCAACTGGTGAACACAGCTCTGCCAGCTCTCGAAGTAGTGGCACGTGCAGTGCCAGACACCGGCGTCGAGGCTCACCTGGTGGGTGTCGTTGTCCCCACGGAACGTGACGCTGAGGCGATCGAACTCGACGCGATCCTGCTCGCGGGCGTACCGGTTCGCCTTCTCGACCTTGCCGATGAGAGAGCTGTGCATCGCGGCGATTCCTCCGTTGTCACGTGAACCACAAGAGGCCGCTGCCCGGTCGAATCGTCCGGTCGATCGGCGAACGGTCGTTCTGAAGACTTTACAACCCCGCGCCAAGAAGAATCCGGGGCTGAAGGTCCCGGCAGAACATCCCGCACCCGGCGAACTTCGGCCTGCCCGGCCCTGCGGGCGCCCCCCGGTGGCCGCCCGGTCAGCCCCGGACCAGGGCCTCTCCGGCGGCGAGGCACGCATCGGAGGCCGCCTGCGACGTCGCCTCCGTGTAGACCCGGACCAGCGGCTCGGTGCCGCTGAAGCGGACGAGCAGCCATGACCCGTCGGCGATGAAGAACTTGAACCCGTCCCCGGTGCTCAGCCGGACCGTGTTCGTGACGGTCTGGCCGGCCAGCTCGGTCGGGGCCTTCGCAACCAGCTCCACGAGCAGGCGCGCCTTGACCGACGTGTAGACGGAGCGATCGACGTGGATGTCCACGCGCTGGTAGAAGGACGGGCCCGCGATCTCGTGAAGATGCTCGATCGCCCGGGAGACCGGCCACCGACCGGCTGCGCGTTCACGCAGGAACAGGTCGAGCAGGAGGAGGTCTGCGTAGATGCCGTCGCGCTCGGGCAGGTGCATACCGAACCCGTAGCCGCCCGACTCCTCGCCGCCGTACATCGCCCCGGTCTCGATCATCCTGGGCCCGACGTACTTGAAGCCGACCGGGGTCTCGTGGACCGCGATCCCGTAATGCTCGCCGAGGCGGTCCGCCATCGAGGTCGTGTTCACGCTCTTGACCACGGGGGCGTGCATGCCGCGGTGCTCGACGAGGTAGTACATGAGCAACCCGTAGACCTGCAGCTGGTGGATGAAGCGGCCGCGCTCGTCGACCGCGCCCGCCCGATCGGCGTCGCCGTCCAGCAACAGGCCCAGGTCGAACCCGCCCGCGGCAATGATCCCGAGAGCCTCGTCGATGTTCGGCCGGATGGGCTCCGGGTTCACGCCGCCGAAGTACGGGTTGCGTTCCGTATGGAGCTCGGTCACGCGGATCTTGCCGCCCGCCAGCAGGCGGCCCAACCAGCCCGCTCCTGCTCCCCACATCGGGTCGACGAGGACGGTCACCTCGGCCGCCTTGAGCGCATCGAGATCGACGGTTCGCCGGACGAAGCGTTCGTAGCCCGGGTACGGGTCGTAGCGCTCGACGAGCCCGGCGGCCTCCGCGTCCGCGAACGGGCGCCGCGGGATGGCCGCGCCCCCGTTGCCGGCGATGGTCGCCTCGAGGACCGCGAGCAGCTCGGGTCCAGCCGCCGCGCCGGTCGGCGACTTCACCTTGAACCCGTTGTCGGTCCAGGGATTGTGGCTGGCCGTGATCACGATGCCGGCGGCGGCGCTCCGTTGGACCACCTCGAAGCTGGACATCTGGGTGGGAACCGCCGTGCTCGCGTAGGCGACCGGGATGTCGTAGGCGAGCAGGACCTCGGCGGCGGCGGCGGCGAAGTGCTCCGAAGCGAAGCGCCGGTCATAGGCGAGGACGACGCTCTTCGCCTGCTCGCCGCGATCCACCACGTACCGCGCGACGCCCTCCGCACAGCGCCGGACGCTTTCGAACGTGAATTCGTCCGCGACCTTCGCGCGCCAGCCGTCCGTGCCGAAGACGATGGTGGCAGGCTGCGGTCGCTGTGCGATCGTCACGTGTCCTCCTCCCGGGATCGGGCCAGCTCCTCGGCGATCGCCCGGACCTCCTGCGAGCGGTCCGCCGCGCAGACGAGCAACGCGTCAGGCGTGTCGACCACGATCGTATCGCGGAGACCGATGGTGACGACGAGCCGGTTGCCGCCCAGCACGAGCGTCGCCTCCGACCCCCGGTCGAGGCGCACGCCGCGACCGACGACACCCGCCGGATCGCCGGCTGCAGCGGCCTCCGCCAGCAGGGCGTCGCGCAGCGCGGCCCAGCTTCCCAGGTCGCTCCAGCCCACGTCCGCGCGCAGCATGGCGACGTGGCCCGCCAGCGAGGCCGGCTCCATCACCGCGTAGTCGATGGAGATCGGTCGCAGGGACGCATAGGCCCGGTCCAGGGAAGCCGGATCGGCGGCCATCCCGCGGACCGCATCCTCAACGGCGGCGGCGATGTCCGGCGCGTGCGCGGCCAGGGCGGACCGGATCGCGTCGCGGCGCCAGGCGAAGATGCCGGCGTTCCAGGCGACCGGGGCTGGCCCGGCCAGGAGCGCGGCCGCGGCGTCGGCGGATGGCTTCTCCACGAAACGGGCGACGTCGAGCGCACCCGATCCTCCCGGCCGCGTTCCGGCGGCCACGATATAGCCGTACCCGGTCGCCGGCCCGGTCGGCGTGATCCCGAGCGTGACGAGCGCCGGTGCGCCACGCCCGGGGCCGCCCGCGGCGGCGAGCGCGCCGGCCTGGCGGAGCAGCGCCTGGAACCCTGCCTCGTCCGCGACGAGATGGTCGGCCGGCAGGACGACCATGACGTCGTCGGACGGCCGCTCGACGGCGGCCGCCGCGTAGGCGATCGCGGACGCGGTGTTCCGGCCGGCGGGCTCGCCGAGCACGTGGGCAGGATCGAGCTCGGGCAGCTCCTCGAGCACAAGCGCGGCATAGCGTCGATCGGTGACCACCACGACGTCGCCGGGACCCACGAGCGCTGGGACGATCCGCTCGAACGTGGTGCGGAGCAGCGTCCGGTCGCCGAGGAGCCGCAGGAACGGCTTCGGCCGATCGGGGCGTGAGAGCGGCCAGAGGCGCGTCCCGCCTCCGCCCGCCAGGATCACCGCGTACACCGGTCGATTGTAGAGAGCGCAGTCCTTTGGCACGTGACGGGGCGCACGGGAGTCATCCCGAGATCGCACGTGCTCCAGGTGGAGGCCCGGAGCGAGGCGGTGCGAGCCGCTGCAGCTCTCACCGGATAGCAACCACGGTGCTGGTATGGGCGGTGATCCGGCGTCACATGCCTCCGGGCCGGGCCGGCGCCCGCTCCTCCGTGCTCAGCGCGCTCGGCCAGCGGCGCCGGGTGCCGTGCGCTGCGCGACACGACTCGCACAACAGCGTCCGGGGTGCTATCCGGCACCCGGCGTCGGGCATGGGCAGACGGCGCCCGGGAACACGCATGGGCGACCCCAGCGGGACCAGGCACGCGGGCCGGCCGCGGCTTGCTTCCCCGTGCGCCCCCGGTCAGCGTGCCGCAGGCGTTCCGGTGAGTGCAGTCAGCGCGGCACGGCCGAGCTGATGACCGGCTCGGGGCGGCCGCATTCAGCCGCGAGGAGCGCGGCCTTCTCCGTTCGCTCCCAGGGGAGGTCGAGGTCGGGCCGCCCGAAGTGGCCGTAGGCCGCGGTCTGGCGGTAGATCGGACGGCGAAGGTCCAGCGCCTCGATGATCGAGGCGGGACGAAGGTCGAAGTGCCGGTCGATCGCTGCCCGGATCACCTCGTCGGGCACCTGCCCCGTCCCGAATGTCTCGATGGAGACCGACAGCGGATGCGCGATGCCGATCCCGTAGGCGATCTCGATCTCGAAGCGATCGGCGAGCCCGGCGGCGACCACGTTCTTGGCGATCCAGCGCGCGGCGTACGAGGCGGAGCGGTCCACCTTCGTGGGGTCCTTGCCGGAGAACGCCCCGCCGCCGTGGCGAGCCATGCCGCCGTATGTATCGACGATGATCTTGCGGCCGGTAAGGCCGGCATCGCCCATCGGGCCGCCCGTCACGAAGCGGCCGGTCGGGTTGACGTGCATGACCGGGTCCGTGGGCCGGAGCTCGGGCGGGATCGTGGGCAGGATCACCGCCTCCACGATGTCGCGTCGGATCCGCTCGGCCCGCGCGTCGGGGTCGTGCTGCGAGGCGATGACGACCGTCCGCACGCGAACGGGCACGCCCCGCTCGTATTCGACGGTCACCTGGGTCTTCCCGTCAGGACGCAGGTAGGGCAGCTGGCCGGACTTGCGGGCCTCGGCGAGACGTCGCGCCATGCGGTGCGCGAGCGCGATCGGGAGGGGCATCAGCTCCGGCGTCTCGCGGCAGGCGAACCCGAACATCATGCCCTGGTCACCCGCGCCCAGCTCGTGGAGCGCCGTGCCGTCCTCGCGGACCTCGAGCGCCGCGTCCACCCCCATCGAGATGTCGGGGGACTGCTCCTTGACGCTCACGAGCGTCCCGCAGGTGAGGTAGTCGAACCCGTACTCGGCCCGCGTGTAGCCGATCTCCTTGACCGTGTCGCGCACGACGCTCTGGAAGTCGATGTACGTCGAGGTGGAGATCTCCCCGAGCACGAGGACGAGGCCCGTGGTGGTGGCCGTCTCGCAGGCGACGCGAGCGAGCGGGTCCTCGCGGATGATCGCGTCGAGGATGGCGTCCGAGATCTGGTCGCACATCTTGTCCGGGTGACCCTCGGTCACGGACTCGGAGGTGAAGAGGTAGCCGGACGCGTCGACGATGGAAGTCATGGTTGCAGGGCACTCCCGTGTGGTGGTCCGGGTCAGCGTAGCACTCCGCCGCCGCTCGCCCCGGCGGCTGGGGCGCTCGCCCCGGGCGGCTGGGGGCGCTCTCCCGCGCGGCGGCGATGGGCGCTCTCCCGGCGGCAGCGGTCGCTCGCCCGCGCGGCTGCCCAGGCGCGCTGCCGGCGGCGATCAGCCCGCTGGAAGGCCCCCGGCGGGTGCCCCGACAAGCGGCAGCGGCGGCAGCGGGTCGGCGGGGACGAACCCGAACACGGCGCCGTAGAACGCGAGCTCGGCTTGGATCGAGCGAAGAATCGAGGAGGCCTTGCGGAACCCGTGGTCTTCGCCCTCGAAGGGGATGAACGCATAAGGGACGCCGTTCTCTCGCAGGGCCGCGACGATGCGCTCTGCCTCCGCCGGGGGCACGATCCGGTCGTCGAGACCCTGCAGGACCAGGACCGGGCTGTGAATGCCATCGAGGTGGAAGACGGGTGAGCGGTCCTCGTAGACGTCCCGCGCGGCTGGGTAGGGCCCCACCAGGCCTTCGAGGTAGCGCGACTCGAACTTGTGGGTCTCCGCCGCGAACGCTGCCAGGTTGCCGATCCCGAAGTAGCTGACGCCGGCCCGGAAGACATCCCGGAAGGCGAGCGCCGCGAGCGTGGTGAACCCGGACGCGGAGCCGCCCTCGATCGCGAGGCGCGCGGGATCCACGATCCCGCGATCCGCCAGCGCCCGCGCGCCGGCGACGCAGTCGTCGACGTCCACGATGCCCCAGCTTCCGTTGAGCCGCCTGCGGTACTCGCGCCCGTAGCCTGTGCTGCCCCCGTAGTCGACGTCGAGGACCGCGATCCCGCGCGTGGCGAGGGCCTGGACCGAGACCGTGAGCGCGGCGTGCGCCGCGGACGTCGGGCCGCCGTGGCTCGTGACCAGGAGCGGCGGCAGCTCGCCGATGGGCGCCCGGGCGGCCCGATTGTGCGGCCGGTACAGGATCCCGTGTGCGGTCCGCCCGCCGGTCGTCGGGAAGTCGACCGGTTCGGCCGGCGCGAGATCGGCGGGATCGAGGACGGCCTCCGAAGCGCGCCGGAGCACCTCGACCGATCCGTCGAGGAGGTCCACAACCACGACGGACCGGAAGGTCGTCGGCGAGGCGGCCAGGCAGACCAGGCGGTCGCCGCGCACGCCGATGTAATCCAGCTCGGTGAACGGGAGCGGGATCTTGCCGGGGTCGGCGCGGCCAGCGGGGTCGATCCGGTAGAGCTGGTCGCGTCCTCCGGAGCGGGCAGCCGCGATGATCGTCCCATCGCCCGCGAACCCGTAGTCGGCGTAGCCGAGGTTCCACTCCGGCCCGCCGATCTCGGCGGCCATCGGCGAGACGGGGACGGGCCGCGCGATCGCCGCATCGCGCCCCCCGGCCATCTCCACGCGACAGAGGTTGAGCCAGCCGTCCAGCTCGGCCGACAGGAAGAGCGTGCCCGACGGCGACCAGGCCGGCTGCGTGACCCAGGTCCCGGCGTCACCGGCCACGACCGTCGCGGCGCCGAGCGATCCGTCGGCCTCGACGTCCGCGACCACGCACTCGGTCCCGTCCCAGGGCATGTTCGGGTGGTTCCAGCGCGTCCAGGCCAGGCGCCGTCCGTCCGGCGAGAGGCGCGGCGCGGCCACGAAGTCCGACCCGCCGGCCAGCTCCACGACGCGCGCCGGATCGTCCGCGGCCACGCCGTCGAGCGGAACGGCGACGAGCGTGTTGACCGCCTCCCGGCCCTCGCGCGTGTGGTCCTCGCGGACGCAGATCAGGCGGCTTCGCGACGCGTCCAGGCACGCGTCCGCGTAGCGCCAGCGACCGGCCGGCGTGAGCGGCGTCGCCGACCGGTCCGGTCCGACCCGAAGAAGCCGCCCCGTCGCGAAGTCGGACACGACCACCAGGTCACCGGCGGCCAGGTACGCGCCGCCGCCGTACTCGTGGACGCGCGTCCGGACGTTGAGCCCGACCGGGCTGATGTCGCGGACACCATCCTCGCGTGTCCAGCGGACCAGGGTCTGGCGACCACCATCCTCGGCGCGCCCCTCGAGCCAGGTGATCGCGTCGCCGTCCCAGCGCGGCTCGGCGAGCCGCACGAACCCCTCCGCGACCAGCTCCAGCGGCACCGGCGAGCGCCAGCTGCCGTGCGGCGCCACCACCGGCGCCGTCACCGCCCCGGCGGCTCCGGACCCGAGCGTCGACTCACTGGTCATCGCCGGCCTACGTCCCGCTCGTCCAGGAGTTCGTGTAGGCCACCTGCTCGGCGGTCATCCCGTCGATATGGTGGCCCAGCGCCTCCAGCTTGAGACGCGCCACCTCGTGGTCGATCGCCTCGGGGACCACGTAGACCAT
This sequence comes from uncultured Anaerolineaceae bacterium, assembly GCA_964556585.1. Lineage (GTDB taxonomy): Bacteria > Chloroflexota > Limnocylindria > Limnocylindrales > CSP1-4 > CTSoil-043. Next base: position 3,568 of record CAZKXK010000018.1, on the reverse strand, counting down.
GCTCTCCAGCTCCGCGTGGTGCTGGGCGACGTACTCGGCGCACAGCGCCTGGTTCGCGAAGCTCATGTCCATCACGGCGGCGGGGTGGCCCTCGGCGGCGCCCAGGTTGACGAGCCGGCCCTCGGCCACGAGGTGGAGCTTCTTGGGTCCCAGGTCGAACTCCTGGACGTTCTCGCGGACCTCGCGGACGTGCCCCTCGGCGAGCGCGCGGAGCGCCGTGAGATCCAGCTCGGCGTCGAAGTGGCCGCTGTTGGCCATGATCGCGCCGTCAGGCATCGCGATGAAGTGCTCGCGCCGGAACACGTTGACGTTGCCGGTCGCGGTGATGAACAGCTCGCCCCACGGGGCAGCCTGGTCGACCGTCTTCACCTCGAAGCCGTCCATGAGCGCCTCCAGGGCGCGGACCGGGCTCACCTCGACCACGGCCACGTGGGCGCCCATCCCCTTGAGGCGCGAGGCGATCCCCTTTCCCACCCAGCCGTAGCCGGCGACCACTGTCTGGCGCCCGGCGAGCAGGATGTTCGTGGCCCGCAGGATGCCGTCGATCGTGCTCTGGCCGGTCCCGTAGCGATTGTCGAAGAGGTGCTTCGTCTCGGCCTCGTTGACCGCGAGGACCGGGAACCGCAGCGCGCCGTCCCTGGCCATGGCCCGGAGGCGGATGACGCCCGTCGTCGTCTCCTCCGTCCCGGCAAAGACCTCGCCCAGCTGGCCGGGTCGCTCACCGTGGAGCAGCGAGACCAGGTCGCATCCGTCGTCCATGGTCAGCTGCGGATGGGTGTCCGCGACCGTGTTGAGGTGCGCGTAGTACGTGGTGCGGTCCTCGCCCCGGCGCGCATAGGTGGCGATGCCGTAGCGGGCGGTGAGCGCGGCCGCCACGTCGTCCTTGGTGGAGAGCGGGTTGCTCGCGGCCAGCGCGATCTCCGCCCCGCCCGCCGCGAGCGTGCGAACCAGGTTCGCCGTCTCGGTGGTCACGTGGAGGCAGGCCGCGATCCGCAGGCCCCGCAGCGGGAGCTCGCGCGCGAAGCGCTCGCGGATGAGCCGCAGGACGGGCATCTCGCGCTCCGCCCATTCGATCCGGCGAACGCCTTCGTCGGCGAGGCCGAGATCGTTGACGTCATGGGGCGGCAGGGCGATGGGAGTGGTCATGGCGAGGGGTGTCTCCGGCAACGGGATGGGCGATGCGCCGCGATGCGAGGGCGCCGTCCCTGATTATGACCGACGGCCGGGCCGCGACCCCGGCCGTCGCGACGGGCGGGCCCGATGGCCCTCGCCGCGCCAGGTCAGCTCTCGCCGCGCCCGGTCAGCTCTCGCCGCGCCCGAGCAGCCGCCGGATCGGCCCGGGGAGTGCGGCGAGCGGTCCCAGGGCGCTTCCCTGGCGGTGGATCAGCCGCTCCTCGAAGCGAACGTGCTCCCGGTAGCCCAGCTTCGCATACGCCTGCAGCGCCGGCGGATTGTCGGACCGGACGTTGAGGACCACCTGGTCGCAGAAGCGCAGGAGGTCGGCCGTGACGGCCCCCGTGACGGCCGTCGCATATCCGCGCCCGCGGAAGTCCGGGTGGGTCATCACGTTGCCGACCACGCCCAGGCGCGCTTCCGGCGAGATGACGTGGGTGCCGGCCGCGCTCACGAGGCGGCCGCCGACACGGACTCCGTAGTAGACGCCCTCCGCCACCGCGGAGGGGGGCAGCCAGGCGGTGAATCCCAGCTGGTACAGGCGGTTCAGGTCGCCCACCTCCACCGGGAGCAGCCGCGCCACCTCCGCCGGGCAGGGCCTGAACATGCTCCGGTCGACCCACATCCGGACCATGGCCGGGCCGGGCTCGATGCGGTAGACGGCGCCGATCGCCGGGAGATGCTCCGTTCGGGCCGCCAGGTACGCGTCCCGCGGGCGGATCAGCTCCGAGAGGAGGGCGCCGACCCCGGCATTCTCGCCCATCACGAAGACGGGCTGCGGCGCCAGCCCCGCGTACTCCAGCGCCACGGCGACCGCGTCCTCGCCGTCGAACGCGATCCCCCAGCGTGTCCGTCCGAACTCGCGCTCATCGAGGTCGCACAGCGCGTACGCGGCGTAGAGGCGGTCGCGCTCGAGGAAGCTCCGCAAGAGGCCGCGGTCCGTGGACAGTCGAACGGCCAAGCCACGCGGGGCATCCCGGCGCGCCGTCGGGGCGGCCACTCAGGCCCCCGCCCGCGAGCGGTTCGCGGCTGCCGCCAGCATGGCCGCGTACGGCGCCGAGAACACGCCGGCCTCGGTCACCACGGCGGTCACGAGGTCCGACGGGATGACGTCGACCGATGGGTTGCGGGCGACTGTTCCCTCCGGCGCCAGCCGCACGCCACGCACGACGAGGACCTCCTCGGGGGGGCGCGGAGCGGCCCGCAGGGCGTGGCCGTCGGCCGCCTCCCCGTCGCAGGTGCTGAGCGGCGCCGCGACGACGAACGGGACGGCACGGCGCGCGGCGACGGCCGCCAGCCCGTAGCTGCCGGGATCGCCTGCCACGTCCCCGTCGCGGGCAATCGAATCCGCGCCGACGAGCACCGCGTCCGCCGCGCCGGTCCCCAGCAGCCCCGCCGCGGCGCCGTCGCTCACCAGCACGAAGGGAATGCCGGCCTGGACGAGCTCCCATGCGACGAGGCGGGCGCCGGCCAGCCATGGCCGGGACTCGGCGACCAGCACCTCCACCGGCCGGCCGGCGTCGCGGAGCGCGGCAACGATCGCGAGCGCCGTGCCCACCTGCCCGCCGGCCAGCGCACCCGTGCTGCCGATGGTGAGGATGCGGAGGGTCTCGCCGTCGCCCGGCGGCACGCTCGCCAGGAAGAAGGCCGCGCCATGGGAGGCCAGGCCGGCGTGCGCCATGGTTGCCTCGCCGATGATCGCCTCCGCTTCCTGGCGGAGCAGCGCAGCCACCCGCGGGCCGTCGCCGTCCAGGTCGCCGATCGCCGCGTAGCGCGCCAGCATCCGGTCCATCGCGTTCCGCACGAGCGCCGCGATGGGCGCGGCGTTCCGAAGGGCGTTTGCGGTCCCGAACAGGATCGAGCGGCGCGCGGAGGGCGACGCCTCCATGGAGCGGTTGGCGGTGAGGGCGATCCCGCAGGCCGCAACCTGGCCCAGGAGCGGCGCGCCCCGGACCACGGAGTCGCGGATCGCCTGGGCGACGTCGGACCCGGTCAGGCAGTCCACCTCGGACAGCTCGTCGGGCAGGCGGCGCTGGTCCAGCAGGACGACGCGGTCCGGCTCATAGCGGAACGCGCTCCGGAAGGCGGCGGTTGTCCCGCCCGCCGGGCGCGCACCCGCGCCAGCCGGGGAGCCCGTGGCGTCGGCCGTCCCCAGGATCGCGCTTGCCATCTCGACGGAACCGTCGCGCAGCGCGCCGGCTGCCCCGACGACCGTGGCGGCGGTCTTCATCGCATCGGCCGCGAACGACCGGAAGAACCGCCGGCGAGCGAGGCGTCGCACCTCGTCCGGATCCACCGGACCCACTTCGAGGGCGGCGCCGGGACCGAGCGCGTCAAGGCCCGACGCAGCCCGCTCCTCGCCGCTCACGACTCGCCCCCGCCCGGGCCGGCGTCA
>CAZKXK010000017.1:14630-17525 GCA_964556585.1 uncultured Anaerolineaceae bacterium | reverse complement strand
CCGCGAAGTACGCGTCGACCTGCCCGGCCTGGAGCGCCAGGAGGGCGTCGCTGTCCTTCTCGAACTCCTTGGCGTTGATCGCCGGCTTGCCGGCCTTGGTGCAGGCCTGGGTCAGGCCGCTGCCCTTGTAGTCGCCGGTGCCCTGCAGGTAGTTGATCTCGGTGGTCCCGGTCTCGGCGGCGATGTTGAGCCCGCACAGGCTGTCCGTGGAGGTGATCCCCTTCGGGTTGCCCTTGGCGACCACGAAGGACTGGCCGGCCTGGAAGAACGGGATCATATCGACCTGCTTGATCCGGTCGCTCGTGATGTTCTGGGCCGAGATGATGATGTCGCACTTGCCGCCCTGGAGCGCGGCGATGATCGTGTCGAAGACCGTGTTGTTCACGGTCATGGTCAGGCCGAGGCGCGCCGCGATCCCGGCCCCGATGTCGATGTCAGAGCCAGTCGGGTCGCCGTTCGCGTCGAAGAACTCCTGGGGCGGGTACGGGATGTCCGAGCACACCGTGAGCTTGCCGGCGTCGATCAGCTCAGCCGCCGGGACGGTGGCGACCGGGCTGGGGGCCGCCGGGCTCGGGGAAGCCGCGGGCGAGGGCGATGCGGCCGGAGCCACGCTCGCGGCGACCGATGGCGCGGGTGACGGCGAGGGCGCCGCGGGGGTGGGTGTGGCGCTGCCGGAGCAGGCCGCCAGGACGACAGCCAGCGTGCCGGCGAGCGCGAACGCCCGGGATCTGGATGTGAACATCGACTCCTCCTCGTGCGACGGTCCGGCTCGACCCGGCGCCGCCGCCCAGCTCGCGACCTGCCGTCGCACTGCTCCAACGACTCGGCGACCACACCGGGACGCAGATAAGTAGTGCGTACCCTATCGCATGGGGCCCGCTGGCACTTGCCGGACGGTGCATGCGGCCCGGCCGCCCATCGCGCCTGACCGAGCGTGACGCCCTAGCGGCGCGTTGCGCCCGGTCCCGCCCCGGCTATCCTGTGGGCATGACCCGCCTGCTCCCGCGCAAGACGCCGCTCGCGGAGCTCCATTGTCACCTGGGCGGGGCAGTGACGCCCGCGGTCATGTGGGGCATCGCCCACAGCCAGGGGATCCGGCTCCCGACCAAGGATTACTGGGAGTTCCGGGACATGATCACGGTCTCCAACCCGCACGATCACTCGTTCGACGGCTACCTTGACCTCTTCCACTGGACGGAGCTGATCCAGTCGTCGCCGATCGCGATCGAGCGCTCGGTCTACGAGGTGGTGGGCGGCGCATATCGCAAGAACAACGTCACCACGATGGAGCTCCGATTCAACCCGATGAAGCGGAACCGCGGCGGCGAGCAGGACCTTGACCACATCATCGCGGCGGCGATGCGCGGCATGGACCGGGCGGTCCTCGAGTACCCCATCAAGCCGGGCCTGATCCTCTGCCTGGACCGCGCCTTCCCCTACCAGCTCAACGAGATCATCGCGGAGAAGGCGATCAGCGGGCGCGACCGGGGGATCGTCGGGATCGACATCGCGGGCCCGGAGTCATCGGGCTTCCGGGTCAAGGAGTATCGGCACCTCTTCCAGCGGGTGCGCCGGCACCACCTGGGGATCACCGTCCACACCGGCGAGTCGGGGCCCGTCGAGGAGGTCGCCGAGGTCATCGAGGAGCTCCAGCCGGACCGGATCGGCCACGGAGTCAAGGCGGCCTATGACCCGCGCACGATGGGCATGATCCGCGAGCGCGGGATCGTCCTCGAGATCTGCCCGACCTCGAACCTCAACACCCGGGTGGTCTCCGGCTGGGACGAGTTCCGCTGGATCTTCGACACGTTCCGGCGCAACGAGATTCGCTTCACGATCAACACGGACGGCCCCGAGATGCTCAAGACGTACATCCGCGACGAGCTCGCGATGCTCGGCCGGCTGGGGATTCTCAGCCTTGACGAGCAGGAGGAGGTCGCGCGGACGGCCATGCTGGCATCGTTCGTGCCGAACGTGAGCGATGTGCCAATGCCGCGCCTGGAGCCGGCGACCCGCATCCAGGTCGAGCGGGAAGAAGCGTAGGCGCCCGGCCGGCGGCCCCTCAGGCCTCTCTCGGCTCGATCCGATACGTGCAGCTGCGGTCGCCGGACGCGATGTGCGTGATCCGGGTGACGCGCGCCTCGAGGACGTCCTCGAACAGCCGGAGCTCCGCGCGACAGGCGGCGGGATGCCCCGCGGCTGCCCCCAGGATGGCGCAGTTCGCCTCCCGGAGCTCGAGCGGCCCCTCGACACCGTCGAGGGGCGTGGCGCGGCAGAGGTAGCCCGATTCGTCCTGGATGACAGCCAGCTCCCGGACGCGGGCCGCCAGCGTGGGTGTCGGGCCCAGCACGTTCGCGAAGCGGGCCTGGATCCGGTCCCGCAGCAGCCGTCGGCGCGCCTCGAAGACCTCCTCCACCAGGGCGTCGCCGCCCACCGCGGCGACCGACTCGAGAAGCGTCGTCGCCAGGCCGTCGTAGTTGGCAGGCAGGCTGCGTTGTGCCTCCGCCGTCACGTCATACAGGTGGCGGGGCCGGCCCACGCCGTGGCGGACCGCCTGCCGGACGACGGAGCCGCGCGCCTCGAGCCAGCGGAGACGCTGCAGGACACCGGCGCGGCTGGCTCCGATGCGTGTCGCGAGCCGATCCGGCGCGCTGGCGCCCATGTCGCGGAGGGCGACCAGGATGGCTCGGTCCAGGCCCTCGTGGGCCGCCTGGGCAGCGGCGCGCGGGGTGTCGGTGCCGGCCGGCGGGACGCGTGCGTCGGTCATGCGCGGAAGGCTAGCACCGGAGCCGGATCGGGGCCGCGGCGCGCCCTGCGATCGGCCGCCGGTCCCCGGCGGTCGATCAGCCGCCGACCGCCGCGCGCTGCAGGGCGGTCCGCAGCGCGTCCTTGAAC
>CAZKXK010000017.1:0-14530 GCA_964556585.1 uncultured Anaerolineaceae bacterium | reverse complement strand
CGATCAGCCGCCGACCGCCGCGCGCTGCAGGGCGGTCCGCAGCGCGTCCTTGAACGCGGGCGCCCAGGGGCCGTTTCCGGCCAGGACGTAGGGAGGCGCGTCGACCGACCCGAAGGTGGCAGGGTCGGTCACGTACGAGCGGGCGCAGGTGTCCACGCTGGAGCGAAGCGCGTCGTAGGTCGCCTGGTCCTTGAACGCGTACAGGTAGACGCGGACGGCTGTGGCCTGGTCGACGCCGCTGGCGTCGAAGCCGATGGCGGTGTGCGACAGGCGCTGGTCATCGCACCCGGCGTCACCGCTCACGACGTGATCCACGTTGACGCCCACGATCTGCAGCTCGGCCACGATCCCGCCGAAGTCGGTCGGGGTGGCCGGCTCCGTGGTGGGCGTGAACTCGCCGCATGCGGCCGCCACGAGCGTCACGAGCACGGCGAGCAGGACCAGGCGGGCGTGGCGGCCGGCACGGACAAGCATGCCGGGAGGCTAGCACGAGCCGGAATCGCGCGGCGTCACGCGCGACTGGCGCGCAAGGTGGCGCGCGGCGTGACGCGCGAGTGGCGCGCAAGGTGGCGCAACCGCCCGGGGCGGTACACTCTCGACGGCGCCCAGTTGCGGCCGCGACGCGTCGTCGGGCCGGGTCCGGCGCCACGTTCCAGCCTGGTCTCCAGGAGGTCGCGTGCCCGAGATCCGCGCGTTCCGCGCCCTGCGCTACAACCCCGACGTGGTGCCGGACCTCGCCAGGGTCGTGGCGCCGCCGTACGACGTGATCCCGCCCGTCCTGCGGGCGACGCTGGCGGCGCGCGATCCGCGCAACGTGGTCGCCATCGACCTGCCGGTGGACCTTCCCGGGGCCGCCGACCCGGACGACAAGTACCGCGCCGCCGCCCGGACGTTCGCTGGCTGGCGGTCGGACGGGTCGCTCGCCAAGGACCCGCGGCCAGCCATCTACGTCTACGAGCAGGCGTACACGCTGCCCGGATCGGACCTGCGCCGCGTGCAGCGAGGCTTCTATGCGCGCGTGAAGCTGGAGGCGTTCGGGCCCGGCTCGGGCATCCTCCCGCACGAGCGGACGCTCAGCGGGCCGCGCGAGGATCGCCACAAGCTGATGCGCGCGTGCGGCGCCAACTTCTCCGGCGTGGTCGGGCTATACGGGGATCCCTCCGGGGAGGCGTCGCGATCCCTCGCCGACGCGACGGCGGAGAATCCGATCGCCGACGTCCGCGACGACGACGGCGTCCGGCACCGGCTCTGGATGCTGCCGGACGACGGGGCGACGGCAGCCACGGTCGGCGGGCTCCGGGAGGCGGCCGGGCGCGGCCCGATCACGATCGCCGACGGGCACCACCGCTACGAGACGGCGCTGCGCTACCGGGACGAGCGACGCCTGACCAGCTCGCGCGAGGTGGACCCCGCGTTCGACTACGTGCTGATGCTCCTGCTGGAGACGGGCAGCGGCGCGCTCACCGTCCTGCCGACGCACCGCGTGGCCCGGGGCATCCCGGATGGCCCCGGCCTCCTGGCCGCCGCGAGCGCGCTCTTCGACGTCGTGCCCGCCGATCCGGCGGCACTCGTCGGGGCCTTCGGGCCGGGCGGCGCGGGCAGCGGCGGCGCCGGCCGGTTCGGGCTCTGGACGCGGGCCGGTGGGGCGATCCTGACCGCTCGGCGCGCGGAGTTCGCGAGCCTCCTGCCGGCGGGCAGTGACGCGCTGCGGCGACTGGACGTGACCCTGCTGGCGGCAGCCCTGGAACAGCTCGCCGGGATCGACCGGGCGGCGACCACCTCGGGAGCGCGCGTCGGGTACACCAAGTCCGTGGCCGAAGCGATCGAGTGGGTCGACGCGGCGATCGACGGCGCGGACGCGGCGTTCCTGCTGGAGCCAACGCCCGTCGGGGAGGTCGTCGCGGTCGCCGCGGCCGGCGACGTGATGCCCCAGAAGTCCACCTACTTCTACCCCAAGCCGCTGACCGGCTTCGTCATCAACCCGCTCGAGTGGTAGGCGACGAGATGTTCGACGATCCCCTTGACCGAGACTACCCGCGTCAGATCCCGACCGAGCCCGGGGGTGGCCCGGGCGGGAATGGCGGCGGACGCCCGATCCGCAAGGACGAGATCGAGCTGGAGGCGCGCGGCCTCTACATCGAGTCGTGGCTGCCGGAGCGCCGCTCCCGCCGGCGGCCGCTCCTGCTCGTCCACGGAGAGCTGGCCGGTTCCTGGGTCTGGGAGCGCTGGCTGCGCTACTTCGCGAGCCGCGGCTGGGAAGGCCACGCCCTCAACCTGCGGAACCACTACTGGTCGAAGACGGCGGACCCGGCCACGCTGTCGTTCGACACCTACCTCGAGGACGTGGTCGCGGGCATCGAGCGGCTCGGCCCCGACCCCGTGGTCGTCGGGCACGGGTTGGGCGGCCTGCTGGCCCTGAAGGCCGCCGCCCAGGGTTCGGGCGTGGCCGGCATGGTGCTCGTGGATGCCGACCTGCCCGCGGAGCTGCGGGCACCCGCCAGGCCATACGTCGTGCGCGACGCGCCGGTTGCCTACGGCCGAGCGCGGATCGGCTGGGACGCGCTGCCCGAGAAGCTCCAACGGGAGAACCGCGATCTGACCATGGACGACGTCCTGCGGATCCAGCACCTGCTGGGCCAGAAGCAGCACGAATCCGGCCGGGCGCGCGCCGAGGTGCAGGCCGGCGTCCCGGTGGCGGCCGGCTCGCTCCCGGATCGGCCACGCCTCGTGATCGGGTCGGGGCTCGACGGCTCGGCGGCGGCCGTTGCCGCGGAGTCGCTGGCGGTGTGGCTGGGCGCCGAGCACGAGCAGTACGGTGCCCACTCCCACTACGGCCTGCTGCTCGGGACCGACGGCCATCGCCAGGTCGTGGAGCGGGTGCGGGCGTTCCTCGAGGCGCACCACCTCTAGCGACCGACCGGCAGCGATCCCTCCGGCGCCGATGCGCTGGCTTTCGCCGGCCTCGTGGAAGGCCCGGGCGAGTTTGCCAACGGAACGGCCGCTCTGGTAGCATCGTGCCCCGGTCGGGGCTCTGATGGGTCCGTGCGGGCCACCCTGCCGCATTCGTCTAGAGGCCCAGGACGCCGCCCTCTCAAGGCGGAGATCACCGGTTCGAATCCGGTATGCGGTACCAGTCACACATCCCGACGCCCCCGGTCCGCGCCCCGGGGGCGTCACCTTTTCGGCCGCCGCGAACGCTGATCCGCCACCCGCCAGGAGGACCCATGGAGCCCACGGCGCCGCGCCGGCTGGTGATCCTGACCGAGGGCGAGTTCGGCCCCCACCATGCCAAGACCGCGTGGGGCGTGATCCGCTACGGGCGCGACGAGGTCGTGGCGATCCTGGATTCGACCATTGCCGGCCGCAACGCGAGCGAATGGCTGCCCGGTCATGACATCCCCGCCGTCGCGACGCTTACCGAGGCACTCGCGATCCCCGGGCGGCCGCGGCCGACCGCACTGCTGGTGGGGATCGCGCCGACGGGCGGCCGCCTGCCCGATGCGTGGCGCAGCGTGCTGCTCGAGGCGCTGCGGTCGGGCCTGGAGCTCCATTCGGGGCTCCATACGCTGCTCGGCGACGACCCCGAGATCTCGGCTGCCGCGACGGCTCTCGACGTCCGGATCGTGGATTACCGGCGCGCGCCCGACCGGATGGACTGCGCGGTCGGCCGGCGGCACCTGCCCGGGAAGCGCGTGATCCTGACCGTGGGCACGGACTGCGCGATCGGCAAGATGTCGGTCGCGCTGGAGCTCCGCCGGGCGGCGCTCGAGGCGGGCGACCGGGCCGTCTTCGTGCCGAGCGGCCAGACCGGCATGATGATCGACGGCTGGGGCGTGGCGGTGGACCGCGTCATCAGCGACTTCCTGAACGGCACGGTCGAGTGGCTGGTGGAGCAGGGCGAGGAGATGGGGGACTGGATCCTGGTCGAGGGCCAGGGCTCGCTCGACCACCCCGCCTACAGCTCGGTCACGCTCGGCCTGATCCACGGCGCGACGCCGCACGCGATGGTGTTGGTTCACAAGGCCGGCCTGGCCGCCCACGACTTCGACCACCTGCCGGACCGGTCCTTCCCGATCGCGCCGCTCCGGCCGTTCATCGAGCTGCACGAGCGGATCGCGGGAACCGTGGCTCCCTCGAAGGTGGTCGCGGTCGCCGTCAACACTTCGCTCATCGCGGACGACGCCGAGGCGCGACGGGTGATTGCCGCGCTGAGCGCCGAGACCGGCCTGCCGGCCGACGACCCCGTCCGGTTCGGCGCGGCCGCGCTCTGGCCCGCGGTCCGTGACGCGGTGGACGCGCTGCCCTGGGTCGCAGGGGCCGGCTCGTGACCGCCGGCTGGGGCCTGCGGGTCGAGACGCTCCACCTCCCGTTCCGCGACCCGTTCGTGATCGCCCGGTACGGGCCGGATGAGGGCCACGGGGTCACGACCGTCGTGGTCGAGCTGCGCTCCCCTGCGCTGCCGGGCCTCGTCGGAATCGGCGAGGGTTGCCCGGAGACCTACTACGGCGAAACCCCATCCACCATGGCGGTGGTCATGCCGCTGCTGCTGGGCGCGGTGCCGCCCGCGGCGCTCGACGTGGGCGGCGGCCTGGCCGCGGCACGGGAGGCGCTCGCCGCGATCGGCACCGCATTCGACAGCGTGGTCCGCGGCCACGGGGCGGCGAAGTGCGCCCTGGACATCGCCCTGCACGACCTGGCGGGCAAGGCCCTGGGCGTTCCCATCCACCTGCTGCTGGGGTTGTCGCCCGACATCCCGCCGACCGACTTCACGCTTGGCCTCGACGAGCCGGCGGTGGTCGCCGAGCGGGCCCGCCGCAGCGCGCGCTTCCCCGCCCTCAAGATCAAGGTGGGCGGCCCGCACGACCTCGCCACGCTCGAGGCGGTGCGCGCAGTCTTCGGTGGTCCGATCCGGGTCGACGCCAACATCGGCTGGACGCCCGAGAGTGCCGCGGCGATCGTCCCGGAGCTCGTCCGGCTGGGCGTCGAGCTGATCGAGCAGCCGTTCCCGCCACGGCGATACGGCTGGCTCCGCGACCTGCAGGCGATCTCGCCGCTCCCGATCGTGGCCGACGAGTCGGCGGTCGCGATCGAAGACCTCGACGCGCTCGTCGGGGTCGTGGACGGCGTCAACGTGAAGCTCGCCAAGTGCGGCGGGGTGGGCCCGGCCGCTCGCATGCTGACGCGGGCCCGCGACCTCGGGTTGCGGACCTTCCTCGGCTGCATGGAGGAGACCTCGGTGGGGATCGCGGCATCGGCGGCCGTCGCGAGCCTGGCGGAGTGGGTCGACCTGGATGGCTGCCTGCTGCTCGCCGACGATCCGTTCACGGGCCTGGAGCTCGGCGCAGACTGCCGGTGGCGTTTGACGGACGCCCCGGGCCACGGGGTGACGCGCCGCTCCGACCGATGAGGTGCCGGCCGGCGGCAGGCCCGACGAGCGCCGGCGACCGCCCCGGGCTGTCCACCCCGCCGCGGTGCGCCGTCCACCGGATGCCCATCCGTGTGGACAAGTCCGGGGGCCAGTTGGTGGACAAGGCCCTTCCGGCGCCGGCTGCCGGCGGGTAGCATGGCGGGGTCGCCGAACGAGGGAGCTGATGGCGACACCACCGGGGCGCGCGACGCCCCGAACGCGCGGACAACCCGCCCAACCCGCGGGACCGTGCTCGCCACCCTGACCATGCCCCGGTTCGGGCTGCCCGGCGGAGGAGAGTGGAGATCGATGGACCCGTGCATCCGTGTGCCCGGAACGCCCGCCGGGGAAGCGGTGGAGTTCGTCCGCTTCTGCCGCGATCGGAGACACGTCGGCTGGCCGGAGCTGTACGACGAGATGTGGTCGGTGGCCAGCCACCGGCTCTTCCGCGGCTACGGGTTCGCCGAGCTCGGGGAGCTCGGGATCGGGTTCAGCCTGTTCGAGACGATCCCGCTTGCCGCGCTCGTGGGCGCGGTGATCGCGGACGAGCCCCGCGCGGCGCGGCGCGGCACGTCGACTGCCCGGCGCGGGCTGGCGGTCGTGGCGATCCCGGAGGATGCCGCGCCGGCGACCGTCTGAGCCGGCAGGCCGTTCGGGCGCGGATGAGGGATTCGGGCGCGGATGACGGAGGAGCGCTCGCGGCCGGCGTCCCGCTCGCGTCCGGCGGTGATCAGGCGCGGATCGCGCGCCGCGACATCTCGCCCTCGATCTGGCGCTCGGCCTCGACGTACGTGTCGATCTCCTCGCGCAGCCGGTTCGCCTCCGGGGTGTAGAGGTGGACCTGCTGCTGCAGGACGTAGCTGAGGCGGCGGCTCGTCATCCGGACGTGGTCCAGGTTCTTCATGAGGACGAGCGGATCCATCGAGGCGAGGTCGTCCGGATGGAACATCGGCTTCATCGCCGGAGTGTACCGGAGGCCCGGCCGCGCGGCCCGTCCCAGCGCACCGGCAGCCCCGCCCCGGCGAGAGCCCGCCGGCGGCCCGCCTCGCTCGCCCCCATGACGAGGATGCGGTCCATCTTCGTGGCCCGGCCCGCCTGGTCGCCCCACAGCTTCGTCATCTTCCGGGGTGCCGCCACCGGGTCCAGGGCGATCCCGGCGAGCCGGTAGCCCTCGGGCTCCGCGGCCGCCTCCCAGGCCGCGTCCGCCAGCCCGATCCCGTCGCCGATCCGCTTGCCCCGGTCCGCCTCCACGTCGCCGATCACGACCACGAGGACCGCGTCATCCGCGAGCGCCGGACGAAGGCCGGCCAGCGTCTCGCGCAGGAAAACCAGGAACGGGGCACGGCGATGGGCGTCGTCGAGCGTGCGGTCGATCTCGGCAGCGTCGAAGCCAAGGAACCAGGCGCGCAGCCAGTTGTAGTAGCCGTACTTGAGAACCCGGAGGTACGGGGGCGAGGTGACGACGAGCCGGGCGTGATCGGGGAGCGATCGGTCGCGCAGGGCGGCCCGCGCTCGCGATCCCGCATCCCGGGCGTCTCCGAGGAGAGCCAGCCCGCGGACCGCCGGGCGGCCGTCGCGATCGAGGCGCCCGAGCTTCTCGGCGAGGCAGGCGAACACGTCGCGCTCGGGCCCCCTGAACGAGGTCCGCCGGGCGAAGTCGCGGACGTAGCGTGGCGCCATGCTGAAGGTGTTCGGCATGAGGTCGGAGAGGTAGCTCCGGCTCTTGCCGTGCAGGATCCCGGTCAGCGCCGCAGCGAGGAACCGGTCCGCCCGGCCGGCCAGGTCCAGGCGGCTGCGGACGAACAGGAGCTGTCCCAGCGTGCGCGGGTGGTAGGCGAGCGCCACCTCCAGCGGGACCAGCTCACCGCCCCCGTGGACCGATCCACCGGACCCTGCGCCGGGGATGGCGATGCCGGGCACGGGCACGGCGTGGCCGCCGCCCCCGCTGCCCGGGCCTCCATCCGCGAGGGCCCGGCTCGCCGCATCGGTGAGGCCGGCCCCGAGCGCCTGCCAGGCGTCGGCCTCGAACGACCAATCGATCCGGAGCCGCGCCAGGCGGGCCGCCGCCTCGCCGGCCGTGGGTGGATCGACCTTCGCGGCGGTGAGCACGTGGGCGAACGGATTGAGGTCGTTGCCCACGCCCAGGCGGCCCTCGACGCAGGCCTCGAGGGGCACCGTCCCTCGACCCGCGAACGGGTCGAGGACCACGTCCCCGGGGCGCGTGTACCGCTCGATGAAGGCATGGGCGAGCGCGGCCGGGAAGCTGGCGAGATACGAGCACATCGGGTGGAAGGCATGCCCCCACAGGCGGTCGCGATCCTTCCAGTCGGCCTCGATCGGGAGCCTCGGAAGCTCCCTGACGAGGTCCATGCCCAGCTGGGCGGCCGCGGTCAGGTCGCGGACGCCGCGGAGCTCGATCGGTGGTCGCGCGCCGCCGGCCGGAGTCGTCCCGGCGATGGGCAGGCGATCGTCGAGCACGCTCGGGCGCGAGTGCGCGGCCACGCTGCCACCTCCGATCGCGCGGCACGGCTCGGACCGTCCCACGGGCCGCGGAGCATAGCACGGGCGTTCGGTGCGGGAGGATGCTCGAGCGCGCCCGGGGTGCAGCGCAGCTGCCGAGCGGGCAGCCGCGGCGCGATTGCCGACCGGGCCGGGTCACGGGTGGGCTACGCTACGGGCGCGCCCCCGTAGCTCAATGGATAGAGCGACCGGTTTCTACCCGGTTGGTTGCGGGTTCGACTCCTGCCGGGGGCGCCAGCGAGGCCAACGTCCCGAACGAGGTGCGGTCCGGCCCTCGCGAGGCGAGACTGCGCGGTGGAATCTCTGGCGTTTGCCTGGTGCGCATGGATGGCCGGCAGGAGCGATGGAGGACTCGGGATGGCTCCAGGAGCGTTGGTCGCGAAGCGCGGCTTGCTGAAAGCGGCGACCATGCTGGCGACGGTGGCCCTCGTCGCCGGAGCGTGCAGCTCCGGCTCGGCAGGCCCGCAGGCGAGCGCTCCCGCGCCGAGTGCTGCGGCTGCCTCGGCCGCGGCGTCGCCGTCGGTGGGCCAGGCGGGCTCCACGAACCTCATCCTCGCCACGACGACCTCGCTCCAGGACTCGGGCCTGCTCGACGTCCTCGTGCCGGCGTTCGAGAAGGCGTCGGGCTACACCGTGAAGACGGTCGCGGTCGGCACCGGGCAGGCGCTCACCATGGGCCAGCAGGGAAACGCCGACGTGCTCTTCGTCCACGCTCCCACGCAGGAGCAGGCGTTCATGGACGCGGGCTGGGGCGTCGACCGCCGGCTCGTGGCACACAACTACTTCTGGATCGTGGGCCCGGCGTCCGACTCCGCCGGGATCAGCGGCATGACCTCGGCAGTGGACGCCTTCAAGAAGATCGCGGCCTCCGGTGCGACCTTCGTGTCGCGGGGTGACAACTCCGGGACCAACACGAAGGAGCTGGCCCTCTGGAAGTCGGCGGGGATCACGCCGAAGGGCAGCTGGTACATCGAGTCGGGCCAGGGGATGGGGGCGACGCTGCAGATCGCGTCGGAGAAGACCGGCTACACGCTGACCGACACCGCCACATTCCTCTCCAACCAGGCGAACCTGGCGCTGAAGCCCCTCGTGAAGAGCGATTCCTCGCTCATCAACATCTACAGCGTGATCGCCGTGAACCCCGCCAAGTGGCCGAAGGTCAACGCGGCGGGCGCCAAGGCGTTCGAGGACTACGTCACCGGGACTGCCGGCCAGCAGATCATCGCGACGTTCGGCATCGACACGTTCGGCATCGCGCTGTTCAACGCGGACGCCGGCAAGGACTACAGCTCGCTCCAGTAGGCGGCTGGGATCGACCATGGCCTCGCTTGCCGACCAGGTGCAGCAGCTGCTCCAGGGCCTGGTCGGCACCGACCTGGTCGAGATCACCCTGCTGTCCGTGGCCGTCTCGGGCGTGGCGACGGCGATCAGCCTGCTCATCGGAGTGCCGATCGGGACCTGGCTGGCGCTCTCGCGGTTTCGGAGCCGTGGGCTCGCGATCACCGTCGTCAACACCGGCATGGCCCTCCCACCCGTCGTCGTCGGCCTGGTCGTCGCTTTCGCGCTCTGGCGGAGCGGCCCGCTCGGCGACCTGAGCCTCATGTACACGCCGTCGGCGATGGTGCTCGCCGAGGTGATCATCGCCACGCCGGTCATCCTGGGCCTGACCGTCGCCGCGCTCGGGCAGCTGGACCCGCGGCTGCGCCTGCAGATCATGGGGCTGGGGGCCTCGCGCTGGCAGACGGTCTGGTGGCTCTGGCGCGAGGCGCGCCTGCCGCTGCTCGCCGCGCTGATGGCGGGCTTCGGGAGCGTCATCTCCGAGGTGGGTGCCGCGATGATGGTCGGGGGCAACATCCTCCACCAGACGCGCGTGCTGACCACCGCGATCGTCCTGGACGTCAGCCGGGGCGACTTCGGCCAGGCTGTGACGCTGGGGATCGTCCTGCTGGCCCTCGCGTTCCTCGTCAACGGCGTGCTCACCTGGGCCCAGCAGCGCGGACCCCGGCACTAGGAGCCGGCGATGACCGCGCTCCCGTCACGCTCAACCCCCGGGACTGCCGCGCCGCCGCTCGTCGAGGTCCGCAACCTGGTCGTGGTTCGCGGCGCCCGCCCGGTGCTGACCATCGACGAGCTGGCCGTCGGGAACCGGGAGACGCTCAGCGTGGTCGGACCGAACGGGGCCGGCAAGAGCACGCTGATCCTGGCCCTGGCGCGGCTGGTGCGTCCGGCCCGCGGGCAGCTGCTGTTCCGGGGCGTGCCGGTCGAGCCCCGCGACGAGCTCGGCTACCGCAGGCGGATCGGCCTGGTCCTGCCTGACCCGCTCCTGCTCGATACGTCCGTCTCCGCGAACGTCGCCGCGGGCCTCCGTTTCCGCGGGATCTCCTCTGCCCAGGCTCGCCCGCGGGTTGCCGAGTGGCTCGGGCGACTCGGGGTCGAGCACCTGGCTCGCCGGCCGGCCCGCCAGATCTCGTCCGGCGAGGCCCAGCGCGTCAGCCTGGCCCGGGCGCTCGTGCTTGAACCCGACCTTCTCCTGCTCGACGAGCCGTTCGCGTCGGTCGATCCCGCGACCCGCTCGAAGCTGGTCGACGACTTCGAGCAGCTCCTGCGGGAGACGCACGTCGCATGCGTGATCGTGACCCATGACCTGGACGAGGCCGTACGGCTCGGCGACCGGATGGCCGTCGTGGTCGCCGGGCGGCTGCGCCAGTGCGACGCGCCGGAGAGGGTCCTGTTCGAGCCGCTCGACGAGGACGTGGCGGCGTTCGTCGGCGCCGAGACCCGGATCCCGGGCCGCATCGTCTCGGCCTCCGAGGGGATCGCCCTGGTCGAGCTTGGCGCGTGCCGGATCGAGGCCGTCTCGGGGGTGGGGCCGGGACGCTCGGTCGTGTGTTGCCTTCGCCCGGAGGACGTGACACTCCTGGCCGCGGACCGTCCGGCAGGGGCAGCCTCGAGTGCCCGGAACCGGCTGCCCGGCCGCATCTCGCGGATCGTGACGCAGGGGCCGCTGGTGCGGGTGAGCGTCGACTGCGGCGTTCCCCTCATCGCGTCGATCACCCGCGCTTCGGCGGTCGAGATGGGGCTCGCCGAGGGCGGGGATGTCGTGGCGACATTCAAGGCCTCGGCAGTCCACCTGATCCCGCTGGCAGGCTGACGCAAAGGCGGGCCGCTTCCCGCGCGAGCCGCCGTACGACCCTCCTAGACCGAAGGTACGGCTTGGCGCGCTCCCGGGCCGACCTCTACGCTCCCCATCGAAGCGGGTCGCACCCTACCTGTCACCACCACGAGCCTCGTGCGACCGCCACAGATCAGGCGAGGAACCGAATGGCCGTCAGCGAGCTTGGACCGCTCCTCACCGCGAGCGAGGTCGCGGAGATGCTCCATCTCCACGTCAACACCGTGAAGCGCCTGGGAGACCGCGGCGAGCTCCCGTTCTTCCGTGTCTGCCGGCGTGGTGATCGACGCTTCCGGCTCGCGGACGTGATGTCCTTCCTGGCCGACAGCCGCCGCCAGTAGCCGACCCACGGGGCGCCGACCGGCACGGAGCCGGCCGGCACGCCCGCGATCAACCCGTCAGATCCGGCCGGTCTCGGGGTGCGCGGGCAGCGCGCGGAGCACGCGGCCGAAGACGCCGAGCGCCTCGTCGATCTCGTCGGGCGTCACGTTGAGCGGCGGGATCCAGCGGATCACGTTGTGCTCGACGCCGCAGGAGATCAGCAGCAGGCCTGCGTCGGCGCAGCCCTGGACCACGGCTTCGCAGAGCGACCCGTCCGGCTCGCGCGTGACCGGATCGCGGACGAACTCGACCCCGATCATGAGCCCCAACCCGCGAACGTCGCCGATGCGCGCGTCGTCGGCCGCGATCGCGCGCAGGCCGGCCATGAGCTCCGCTCCACGCGCCGCGCTGTTCTCCACCAGCCGCTCGGCGCGAATCGTCTCGAGCACCGCGATCCCGGCCGCGCAGCTGACCGGGTTGCCGCCGAACGTCGTCCCGTGGGCGCTCTTGCCCCACCGCACCTGGAGCGCCTTCGAGGTCGCGATCGCGGAGAGTGGCAGGCCGTTCGCGATCGCCTTGGCCATGCAGACGACGTCCGGGACGATCCCCGCGTGCTCGAACGACCACATCCGCCCGGTCCGCCCGAAGCCGGCCTGGACCTCGTCCGCGATGAGCAGGATGCCGTGGTCGTCGCAGATCGCCCGGAGCGCCTGCAGGAACGCGGGCGGGGCCGGGATGTAGCCACCTTCGCCCTGCACCGGCTCCAGGATCATGGCCGCCACCGCGGAGGGCGGGATGGTCGTGGCGAGCAGGTCGCGGAGATGCTTGAGCGAGACCTCCACGGCCCGCTCCTCGTCGCCCGCGAACTCGCGGTAGACGGACGGGAAGGGGCTCAGGTAGACGCCCGGCAGGAGGGGCTCGTAGCCCTGCCGGTAGTTGATGTTGGAGCTCGTGATGCTCGCGGCGCCGATCGTGCGACCGTGAAAGCCGCCCCGGAAGGCGATGATCCCGGGCCGACCGGTGACGCGCCGGGCGAGCTTGAGGGCAGCCTCGATGGCCTCCGAGCCGGAGTTCATGAAGAAGATCGAGTCGAGCGGCTCGGGCAGGAACTCGGCCAGCAACCTGGCGTGGCGAACGGTCGATTCCGCGTAGCCCATCGCCGCACATGGCGCGATGAGCGCGTCCACCTGGGCATGGATGGCGGCGGTCACGGCTGGGTGGCCGTGCCCCAGGACGCTCACGGCGATGCCGTTGGCGAAGTCCAGGTACGCCTTGCCACTCGTGTCGAACAGGTGGTGACCCTCGCCGCGCGCCCACGACCGCTCGAAGTAGCGACCGAGGACCGGGGTGAGGTTGGCGGCCGCGAGCGCGGCGAGGTCGAGGCCGGAGGTGGCCGGGGCGGTCACGGTGTCCATGGCTGGGTCCTCGGGTACGTCGCCGGCCGGGCCGGGTCAGATCGGGCGGGCTGCGGCGGACCGGGCCCGAGTATATCGGGCGGGCGTGGGATCCCGGGGCGCCGCTGGCTCCGGCCGGGTCGGACGGCCCGCCCAGGCTTGCCCGGTTGCCATCCGCGGGCGTGGAAGCCGGCCGCCACGCGCGGCTCGGCGCGGGTCGGACGCCCGTATCGGCGTAGCATCCGCGACGACAACGACCGACTCCCGAGGCGCGTACCCGTGATCGACCTGTCCCTCACCGACGAGAACCGGCTTGTTCGCGAGTCCGTCCGCGAGTTCGTTGCCGCGGAGATCCTGCCCGGGATCCGAGCCTGGGACGAGGCCGGGGAGGCGCACCCGGAGGTGTTCGCCAGGATGGGCGAGCTGGGCTACCTGGGGGCGCCGATCCCGGAGGCGTGGGGCGGGGCGGGCATGGACTACGTCTCGCTGGCGATCCTGTGCGAGGAGCTGGAGCGCGCCGACTCGGCGTTCCGGGTGGTGATGAGCGTCCATGTCGGGCTGAACTCGCTGGCGTTGCTCCAGTGGGGGACGGACGCGCAGCGCCGGCGCTGGCTCGTCCCGCAGGCGCAGGGGGCAAAGCTCGGCACGTTCGCGCTGACGGAGCCGGGCGCTGGGACCGACGCGGCCAACCTGCGGACGACCGCCCGCCGGGAGGGCGACGCCTACATCCTCACCGGCTCCAAGATCTGGATCAGCCTGGCCGACCTGGCCGACCACTTCCTGGTCTTCGCGACGGTCGATCGCGCGAGGAAGCACCGCGGCGTGACCGCGTTCATGCTGGAGCGCGGCATGCCCGGCCTCACCACCGGGACGCTCCATGGGAAGCTGGGCATCCGGGCCGGGAACACCGGCCTGGTCAACCTCGACGGCGTGGCGGTGCCCGAAGAGAACCGGATCGGCGAAGAAGGCGAGGGGTTCCTCGTCGCGATGAGCGCGATCGACCAGGGCCGCTTCACGGTCGCTGCCGGGGCGGTCGGGCTCGCGCAGGCCTGCCTCGACGCCAGCCTGGCCTACGCGCACCAGCGCGAGACGTTCGGCAAGGAGATCGGCCGCCACCAGCTGGTCAAGCAGATGCTGGCCAACATGGCCAGGGGAACCGAGATCGGCCGGCTCCTCGTCTGGCGCGCGGCCTGGCTGAAGAACCACGGCGTGCGCACCACCCGCGAGACTTCGCTGGCGAAGTGGCACGCGACGGAGCATGCGGTCTCGGCCGCCCTCGACGCGATCCAGGTGCACGGCGCGAACGGCTACAGCAACGAGTTCCCGGTGGAGCGTTACCTGCGGAATGCGAAGGCGGCCGTCATCTACGAGGGGACGAGCCAGCTCCACACGCTCATCCAGGCGGACTACGCGCTCGGCTACCGCGAGGACCGGCCGCTCCGTTGCGAGCCGTTGCCGGCTCCCGGCTTCGACCGCTGGCCGGCGCTCGGCGCCCGCCTATGAGCGGCGCCCGCGGCTCGGCCGGGGAGCTCCGCGGACAGGTCGCGGACGCCTGGGCAGCGGGAGGTCTCGCTCGACGCGCAGCGATCCTGGCGGGCGGCACGGTCACGCTGGCGCTCGTGGGCGCGTTCCTGTTCGGTGCCTGGCACCTGCTGTTCGGCTGGCTGGTGAAGGGCAACCCCCGCGCCGGCGCATTCGGGGTCGCGTTGGCTGCCG
>CAZKXK010000016.1:0-17610 GCA_964556585.1 uncultured Anaerolineaceae bacterium | reverse complement strand
CCGTCGCGCACGGCGCCGCGAACCAAGCGAGGAGCACGCATTGCGGAAGATCGCGGCCGCGATCCTGGCCGTTCCCGTGCTCGCGGCGATCTACCTGCCGGTCCTACGCCGACCCGGCGTTGCGATCCGGGCCGGCCTTGCCGCCGGCGCCGGGCTGCTGATCCTCGTCGCCGCGCTGGGCACCCTCCCGCGGACGGCGTCCGCCCTGCCGCCGGTCACGGCCGGCCCGGTCGCCGCGGAGCGCTTCGGGCCGAACGTGGAGTCGCGCGAGGCGCTGGGTGGACCCGTTGCCTTCAACTTCGCGACGCCGATGGACGAGGCGAGCGTCGCCGCCGCCATCACCGTCGACCCCGAGACGCCCGTCACCCTCGCCTGGCTGGACGGCGGCCGAACGCTGATGGTCAGCCCGCAGGGCGCATGGGCGCCCGAGACGTACTACACGATCACGGTTGGAGCCTCCGCGCGCGACACCGCCGGCGTGCCGCTCCCGGGGTCGCTCCAGACGGCCTTCTACACCCGGGGCCCCACGGGCGCCCGGATCGTGGCGACGGCACCGCTCGCGGGTGGGCGCGTCGCGCCGGACACGGCCTTCATCGTCGCCTTCGACCGACCCGTGGACGTGGCGGCCGCCCGGGCCGCATTCCGGATCGAGCCGCCGGTCGCGGGCGACCTGCAGGGTGACGCCGCGGTCGGTCCCACCGAGAAGCTCACCTTCCTGCCGGCCGATGGGTTGGTCTCGGGGACCCGCTACACCGTGTCCATCGCCGGCCGGCTGGTCGACACCGACGGCGCCCCGGTCGCCGCGATCCAGCCGCTCGTCGTGGAGACGATCGTGGCGCCGACGGTGGTTCGCTTCCGGCCACGCGCAGGGACGGAGGGCGTCGATCCCGGCGTGGACATCTCGGTCCGCTTCACGCGGCCGATGAACAAGGCCGTCACCCAGCGCGCGTTCGTCATGACGGCGGGCGGGGCAGCGCTGGCGGGCGACTACCTGTGGGCCGAGAACGACACCGTGCTCGTCTTCCACCCGCGCGACCCGCTGCCGTGGGACACCGACGTCGTCATGTCCGTCACGGCCGACGCCGCCGGAGCCGACGGCACTCCGATCGCGGCGCCCGTCACGGCCCGCTTCACGACGGCCGCCAAGCCTGCCGCCACGCCCGCCGCGACGCCCACTCCGACGCCGCAGACGACTTCCGCCCCCACGCCGAAGGCGACCCCCGGCACCGTGCCACCGAAGGTGACGCCGAAGCCCACCCCGGCGCCCACGCCAGAGCCCACGCCGAAATCGACGCCAAAGCCCGCTCCGTCGGCCTCGGCCGCCAGCAGCTCCGGCGGCGGCGGGCCCTGGGCGTCCGCGGAGCGGTACTACCTCAGCCTGATGAACTGCACGCGCGGCGGCGGTCTCGTGACGGCGTCGGGTGCCTGCTCGAGCCCGGGTGGCAGCGGAATCGCGCCGCTCGTGCTCGACGCCGGGATCAGTGACACGGTCTCCCGCCCGTACGCCAAGCTCCTCGCGACCACCGCCGTGTGCAGCCACTTCGACGGCGGCAACCCCGGTGATCGACTTCGCACGGCCGGCTACACGAGCTACCGCTGGGCCGAGAACCTGGGCTGCGAATCCGCTCCCAGCGCCATCGCGTCAGCGCTCGGCACGCAGCTGTACTTCCAGTCCGAGCGCTCCTGGAGCCCGCCCGGCGGGCACTGGGTCAACATGATGAATCCGGCCTACACGCGGGTCGGGATCGGCGTCTGGATCTCCGGCGGCCAGATCCGGATCGTCATCGACTTCTACCACCCGTGATCCGCGGCGTCGTCCTGCACCTGCTCAACGAGCAGCCGCTCCTCATCGACGTCTTCGCCACGCCCACTCCGTCGGACACGGCCCTCGTCGGGACGAACCTCCGGACGATGTCCGGCACGCGGCCGCTGTTCGCGAGCTACTCCGACTCGACGTTCGTGTTCCCGTATGCGCACGTCCGGTTCGTGGAGCTGCCGGCCGGGTCGGGAGACGCGGCGGCCCCGAACGCCGAGCTGGCGCTCCAGGCGGCCCGCGCGGAGCCCGGCGCCGAGCCTGAACCGGAGCTCGACGAGGAGTTCCTGCGCCGCGTCCGGGACGCCTGACGGGCGGTTCCGGCGCCGAGGGCGACGCCGTCGACCCGGCACGGCCGACCGCACTTCCCGGCGCCCGGTGATCGAGCAGTGAAGAGCCGGTGCTAGACTCGCTCGCCATGACCTCGAACCTCGTGATCGTCGAGTCGCCGGCGAAGGCGAAGACGATCGAACGCTACCTCGGACCCGGCTATACCGTGCTGGCGTCCTACGGCCACGTCCGCGACCTGCCCGAGAACCCCGGCAAGGGGCAGCTGGGGGTAGACGTCGAGCACGACTTCGCGCCCGACTACGAGATCCCGGCCGACCGGCGCCGGCAGGTCTCCGCGATCGAGAAGGCGGGGCGGGGGGCGGACCACATCTTCCTCGCAACGGACCTCGACCGGGAGGGCGAGGCGATTGCCTGGCATGTCGCGCAGGCGGCCCACCTCGCGCCGGACCGCACCAGCCGGGTCACCTTCAGCGAGATCACGGAGCCGGCCATCCGGGCGGCATTCGCCGCACCCAGGGGCATCAACGTCGACCTGGTGGATGCCCAGCAGACGCGCCGCATCGTCGACCGCCTGGTCGGCTACACGCTCAGCCCGCTGATCTCGCGGAAGGTTCGCGCGGGCCTTTCGGCCGGCCGGGTCCAGTCGGTGGCCGTTCGCCTGGTGGTGGAGCGCGAACGAGAGATCCGGTCGTTCGTGGCCCGCGAGTACTGGACCATCGAAGCCACGCTCCTGGCGCCGGACGGCACGCCGTTCACGGCGGAGCTCGTGCGGATCGGCGGCCATCGGCCGGCGGTCGCTGACGCGGAGACTGCCGGGCGCCACGTCGAGGCGCTCCGCGCCTCCCGGCCCGTGGTCGGTGGCGTCACGGTCAAGCCATCCAAGCGCAGCCCGGCGCCGCCGTTCACCACCTCCACGCTCCAGCAGGAGGCGAGCCGCAAGCTCGGCTTCAGCCCGAAGCGGACCATGTCGGTCGCCCAGCGGCTCTACGAGGGGGTCGAGACGCCCGACGGTCAGGTCGGGCTGATCACATACATGCGGACGGATTCGGTCGTGCTCTCGGGCCAGGCGCTGGCCGAGGCGCGGGACGTCATCCATGCGCGCTACGGGCCGGCCTACGTCGTCGCGAAGGGTCGCCGCTACCGGACGACCTCCCGGAATGCGCAGGAGGCGCACGAGGCGATCCGGCCCACGTCGCTCGCTCGCGACCCGGAGGCGATGGCCGCCTCGCTCGGCCGCGACGAGGCGCGACTCTATCGGCTGATATGGCAGCGCACCCTGGCGAGCCAGATGGCCGAGAAGCGGCTCGAGACGACCACCGTGGATCTCGCGGACGCGGGGTACGACCTCCGCGCGTCGGCGACGCGGACGCTCTTCGACGGCTTCAGCCGCGTGTACACCGAGGGCCGCGACGAGGGTGTGGAGGAAGCCGAGCGCACGCTCCCGCCGCTCTCGGTGGGCGACGTGACCAGGGTTGCCGAGGTTCTGCCGACCCAGCACTTCACGGAGCCCCCGCCGCGCTTCACCGAGGCGTCCCTCGTGAAGGCGCTCGAAGAGCATGGAGTGGGCCGTCCGTCAACCTACGCGGCCACGCTGTCCACGATCGTCGATCGCGGCTATGTCGTGATCCGTGAGCGCCGCCTCTACCCGGAGCCGGTCGCCGAGATCGTCACCGACCTGCTCGTGGAGCACTTCGGCCAGTACGTGGATCTCGCCTTCACCGCCCGGATGGAGGAGGAGCTCGACGAGATCGCCCGTGGCGAGCGCGCCTGGGTCCCCCTGCTGCGCGCGTTCTACGCTCCCCTGCGGGCGCTCGTGGACGAGAAGCGGAAGGAGCTTCGGCGCAAGGACTTCACCACGATCGCGACCGACGAGATCTGCTCCCAGGGCCACCCGATGGTGATCCGGCTCGGACGCAATGGGCGGTTCCTGGCCTGCTCGCTCTATCCAGAGCACAAGGAGTCGCGGCCGCTCCCGGGCGAGGAGCCGGACCTGCCGGCGCTGGCGGGGGTCGGCGAGCCCTGCCCCACCTGCGGCGAGACGGACGGCGGCATGCTGGTGGTCAAGCGGGGTCGGTTCGGGCCCTTCGTGGGATGCAACCGCTACCCGGACTGCGCCTATATCAAGAAGGACGGCCCGCCGCCGCCGGACCAGCTGCCGTTCACGGTGGCCTGCCCGCGGTGTGGCGAGGGACACCTCGTGGCGCGCCGGGCGCGCCGGACCGGCTCGGTATTCTGGGGCTGCTCGCGCTACCCGAAGTGCGATTTCACGACCTCGCACGAACCGCTCGGGCCCGTCCACGACGCGGACCAGGGGCCGGTTGCCCGGCGCGACGAGGCGAGCGGCATCTGCCTCAGGTGCGGGGCGCAGGTGCCGCTGCCGGGCGGCGTCGTGCCGGAGCCGGGGACGTCGCTCCCGGGCGGCCCGGCCGATCCGGCGGCACTGGCGCGGCCCGGGGGCCGGGGCGGCCGTCGTGCCGCCGGCGGAGCGAGTCGCGCGCGGGCAGGCGGCACGGGAAGCGCGCCCTCCCGGCGGGGCCAGGGGGCCGGGGCCGCGCGTCGAAGGCCGGCGGGAACCGGCCGCGCCACGCCGCGCCCGGCACCCGGCACCGACTGAGCCGCGCGTGGACGACCCACCGCCGCTCGAGAGGTTCCTCGCCAGCCTGGCGGCCCGCGACACGTCGCCGCACACCCAGCGGGCGTACCGGACAGCGGTGGGGGCCTACCTCGGGTGGCTCGCGGCGGCTGGAGCCGGCTGGCGGGCGCCCTCCAGGACGGTCCTGCGCGCCTATCTCGCCGAGCTCGGTGACGGCCGTGCGCGCTCGTCCGTCGCCCAGCGCCTGGCCGCGGTCCGGTCGTTCCACCGCTGGGCGCGCCGGGCGGGCCTCGCCGACGCCGATCCCTGGGCTGCGCTCGGGACGCCGCGCCGGCCGCGCCGCCTGCCTCCCGTCCTCACGATCGCCGAGGTGGAGCGCATCGTCGCCTCGGCGGGCGATGATGCGCAGGCAGTGGGGCACGCCCCGGCCCGCGGCCCGGGCCGGGCGGCAACGGCAGCCCGGCGCGACGTGTTGCGCCGGGCGCTTGCCCTGCGCGACGTCGCGATCGTGGAGACGGCGTATGCGGCCGGGTTGCGGATCGCCGAGCTGGCCGGCCTGACCCTCGAGAACCTCGACCTGGCCCGGGGCGAGCTCCGCGTCCTGGGCAAGGGTCGCAAGGAACGGGCGGGGCTTCTCGGGCGGCCCGCGCGCGCGGCGCTCGCCGGTTACCTCGCGGAAGGCCGGCCCGCGCTGCTGGCCCAGGCTCGGCCCGGCTTGGCACCGGAGGCCGTCTTCCTGAACGCGCACGGTGCACATCTCGGCGAGCGCGGCATGCGGTATCGGCTGGATGCCGCCTTCGCGCGGGCCGGGGCGCCCGAGGGCACGCATCCGCACACCCTGCGCCACTCGTTTGCCACGCACCTGCTCGACGGGGGGGCGGACCTGCGGGTCGTCCAGGAGCTGCTGGGCCACGCCAGCCTTGCCACGACGCAGGTCTACACGCACGTCTCGCCGGCCCGCCTCCGGGTCGCCTACGCCGGTGCGCACCCGCGGGCACACGCGCCTGGTCCCGGCGTCGAACCGGCGGACGAGCCTCGCGCGCCGCGGTGACCGGAAGTCGCGCCCTCGTCCGTGCCGGCCTGCTCGTCACGGGCGCCTACTTCGTCTCGCGCGTGCTGGGCTGGGTCCGGCTCGTGGTCCTGGGGACCACGTTCGGGATCCAGGGCGCGCTGGACCCGTTCTTCGCGGCGTTCCGGATCCCCGACCTGATCTTCCAGCTCGTGGCGGCGGGCGCCCTCGCATCGGCCCTGATCCCGACCATCGCGACGCTGCTGGCCCGCGGCGAAACGGACCGCGCCTGGCGCGTCGTGTCAACGGTCACGAACCTGATGTTGCTTGCGCTCGCGGTGCTGGGCGGGATCCTCTTTGTCTTCGCCCCGACCGTCGTGCCGGTGATCACGCCGGGCTTCGACTCGGCCCAGCTCTCCACGACCGTCGAGCTGACCCGGCTCATGCTCCTGAGCCCGATCTTCCTGGCGCTCGGCTCCGTGGCGACCAGCGTCCTCAACGCGCGCGGCCGGTTCGTGGCGTCGGTGCTCGCACCGATCGTCTACAACCTCGCGATCATCGGCGGGGCGCTGTTCCTGGCGCCCTCGATGGGCCTGGTGGGCGTCGCGGTCGGCGTCGTCGCCGGGAGCGTCCTCCACCTCGCGGTCCAGCTCTACTCGCTGCTGGGACCGACGGGGTTCCGCTATCACCCCCGCGTCGACCTGGCCGACCCGGAGGCCCGCACGACGATCCTGCTGCTGGTCCCGCGGGCGATCGGCCTGGGCGGGGCCCAGCTGCAGCTCCTCGCGGCGACCACGATCGCGTCCAGCCTGGCCGCTGGCTCGATCAGCGCGTTCACGATCGCGTTCACGGTCTTCCAGATCCCCATTGGGACGCTCGGGGTGCCGCTGGGGATCGTCGCGCTCCCGGCCCTCAGCGAGCGCCACGCGTCGGGCGCGACGGGCGACTTCGTCTCGCTGCTGGGTCGGTCGCTCCGCATGATGCTGTTCGTGATGCTCCCGATCGCGGTCGTGGCGGCGGTCGCCGCGCAGCCCATCGTGACGATCCTGTTCGGGTACGGGAAGGTAGACGCGACCGGGATCGACCTGACGGTGCGGGCGCTCACGGCATTCCTGGTCGCCCTGCCCTCGGAGACGGCGATCGTCCTGCTCGCCCGCGCGTTCTACGCCGCACGGGACACGCGAACGCCGGTTGTCGCCGCGCTGGCGGCGGTCGCGCTGAGCGTCGCGATCTCGGTCGCGCTGGCGCCCTCGCTGGGCGTCGTGGGCCTGGCCCTCGGGATCGCGATCGCGTCGTGGCTCGAGGCGCTCATCCTGTTCGGCCTGCTCGCGCGCCGGGTTCCCACGCTCGACGTGGCCGGCATCGCCCGCGGCGGCCTGCTGGCGACGGCCTGTGCGGCCGTGACCGGTGCCGCGGTCTGGCTGGTCCTCGACGCCGGGCGGCTCGCGCTGGGCTCGACGCCGGGTAAGATCGGGATCGTGGGCGAGCTCGCGGTGGCCGGCCTCGCGACGGCGGTCGTCTACCTCGGCCTGGCCTGGCTGCTGCGGATCCCGGAGGTCCCGACGATCGTGCGCCTGATCAGCTCCGCGCTCCGGCGCGACCCTGCCGCATGACCGGGACGACGTCCCTGGTGGAGCCGGCAGCCTGGGACGCCTTCGTGGAGGCGAACGAGCTGGGCTCGTACCTGCAGCGCGCCGCGTGGGCGCGGGTCAAGGCGGTGAACGGCTGGTCGAGCGCCCGTGTCGTCGCCGGGGGCGCCGCGCCGATCGGGGCCCAGGTTCTCCTGCGCCGGCCGCGACCGCTGCCCTGGGCGTTCGCGTACGCGCCCCGCGGCCCGGTCGCGAGCACGTGGAACGCGGAATCCGTGGATGGCTTCACCGCCGCCCTGCGGTCGGGGCTGCCGGGGCGCGTCTCGCACGTCCGGATCGACCCGGAGGTGGAGCGCGACGGCCCACTCGATCCCGCGGGTTCGCTTCGGGCGATCCTGGCCGGTGCCGGCTGGCGCCCGGCGCCGCCGATCCAGCCGCCGTCGACCCGCCTGATCGACCTCTCGGCCGGCGAGGAGGCGCTGTGGGGCGACCTGCGCAAGAAGTGGCGGCAGTACGTCAACAAGGCCCGCTCGAACGGCGTCACCATCGTGGAGCTGCCCGGCGATCCGATCAGGCCGTTATACGCGATCTACCGGGAGACCGCCGCGCGGGCGGGCTTCCTGATCCGGGTCGAGCAGGCCTACCGCGACGTCTGGGATGCGTACCATCCAACTGGCGACGCGACGATCCTCTTTGCGCTCGACGTCGCGGGGACGCCCCAGGCCGCCTTATTCCTGGTGCGCAACGGGCTCCGCGTGGTGGAGCCGTACGGCGGGATGACAAGCACCGGCGCGACGCTCCGGGCCAACTACCTGCTCAAGTGGGAGGCGATCCGGCGCTCCCGCGAGGCCGGCGCGGCAACCTACGACCTGTGGGGGCTGGCGAATCCCGGGATCGCCCACTTCAAGACGGGCTTCGGCGGCCGCGAGGTCCGCTTCATCGGGGCCTGGGACCTGGTCCTCAGCGGGCTCGGCCGGCAGGTCTACCAGACGGCCCAACGAGTGCGGGTCCGCCGGGCGCGTCAGCGAGCCGGCCTGGCCGCGGCCGGGGCGCCGGGCCTGTCCGGCGGGGAGAGCGACGCCCGCGAGACGGGCGCGGATGGCGACGAAGGGTGAGCAGCCCGGCCGGCGTGCGCGAGGCGGAGGCGGAGGCGATGGCGGCCTGGGACGACCGGACCGTCCGCGTATCGGGCGGGAATGTCCAGCAGTCACGCGCCTGGGGCGCGCACCGGGCCGGCCTCGGCTGGCGCGCGCATCACCTGCTGCTCGACGACGGCGCGGCAGTCCTTGCGCTCGGGCGGCCATGGCCGTTGCTCGGCGGCGGTCGCCTCTACGTGCCGAAGGGGCCAGTCACGGCGGGGGCGCCGGTGCGAGCGGTTGCCGAGCGCCTCTCCGCGGTGGCCGGCTGGGCGGGTGCCGCCGGCTACGACGCGATCCTGGCGGACGCCGAGATCCCGGCGGCGACGGGCTACGCCGAGGAGCTGGGAGCCCGCGGGTTCCATCAGGTGGAGGAGGTGGGGCCGTCGCGCCACCGGGTCGGCGTCCTCATCCCGCCGGGCGCCGGCGACGACGTGCTCCTGGCCGGGATCGCGAAGACGACCCGCCAGCGGTTCCTCGCCGCGGAGCGCCGCGGGATGCGGATCGTCCGGCACGACATCGGGGCGGGCGACCTGCCCGCGCCCGGCCTCGAGACGCCGGCGCCCGAACCGGCGGGCGTGGCCGCGCTGGCCGCCTTCGAGCGGTTCCACGCCCTCCTGGGGGCAACCGGGGAGCGGCGCGGGTTCACGATCGGCCCGCGCGCGGCCGCGATCGCCTGGTGGCGTGCCGCGCTGGAGGCCGGCCACCTCGTGCTCCTGGAGGCGCGCTCGGCGGACGATGCATACCTGGGGGCCGCGATCTTCTACCGCAACGGCGAGCGGCTGACCTATGCGAACTCCGGCGACGTGGTCGCCCTCCGGCACGCCCAGCCCGGTGCCGTGCACTTGCTCCTCTGGCGCGCCCTGCAGCTGGCGGCCCGCGAGGGTCGGAGCGAGCTGGACCTGGGGGGCGTCGACGTGGCCGGGGCGCGGATCGAGCCGCGCCAGGGTGACGCCATGTTCGGCCTGCTCGAGTTCAAGCGGTCGTTCGGGGGCCGCTGGATCGAGCTCTCCGGCGCGCACGAGCGGGCGCTGCACCCGGCGCGGGCACGGGCCGGCACGGCGCTGGTCCGGCTCGGCGGCGGTGCGCGGCGTCTCGCCGGATCCCGGAGGCGGGGGCGGTGAGCAGCGGGGAGGGCCGCGCCGGGCCCGAAGACGTCGCCGAGCGCGCCCTGCTCGCGCGCCTGGCTGCCGCCGAGCCGCGCGGGACGGCGCCGCTCTCCAGCCTGCTGGAGCGTCTCACGGCGGCCGGGCGCCTGCGCGGAGTGATCACGCCGGGCGGCGGGACCGGGGACGCGGCCCGTGGCGAGGCTGTCGGTCGGGTCGCCGTGGCCGGCATCGCCTACGACTCGCGCCGGGTCGTGCCCGGCGGCTGCTTCGTGGCGGTTCCCGGCTCGCACGTGGATGGCCATGTCTTCGCGGGCGCCGCGGTCCGGGCGGGCGCCGGCGTGCTCGTGGTGGAGCGGCCCCTGTCGCCCGGGGACGCCGGCCCGGCGATCCAGCTGGTGGTCGATCGCAGCCAGCTCGCGCTCGCGACCGTCGCGGCCTGGTGGTATGCCGATCCGGCAGCCGGGCTGGGCATCATCGGCATCACCGGGACGGACGGCAAGACGACGACCGCCGCCATGGCCGTGGCCGCCCTGGAGGCGGCGGGCCTGCGGACGGGCCTGCTGAGCACGGCCGAGCAGAAGATCGGCGCGGACCGGGCGGGCGCGTCGGCCCACGTGACGACCCCGGAGGCACCCGAGCTGCAGCGCGCCCTGGCCGCGATGCGCGCCGCCGGCGACGAGGCGGCCATCGTCGAGACCACCTCGCACGGGCTCGCGCTCGAGCGGGTCGGCGAGATCCCCTACGACGTGGCCATCCTCACGAACCTGACCCACGAGCACCTGGAGTTCCACGGGACGTTCGACGCGTACCGGGCGGCGAAGCGCTCGCTCTTCGAGCGCCTGGCCGTCGGCGTCCGCCGGGGAGCCGGCTCCGCGGCGCGGGCGAGCAAGCCGGCCACGCTCCCCGGTGGCCGTCCCTGGCCGCGGGGCGGCATCGTCAACGCGGACGACCCCAACGCCGCGGTCTTCGCGGACGCCACCCGCGCGGCCGGCGCGACACTCCTGACGTACGGCCTGGGGACGGCCGCGGACGTTCGGGGCGGCGAGATCGCCGCGACGCGCGAGGGGATCGTGGCGAGCGTCATCACCCCCCGCGGCACCGGGACGCTGCGGCTGCCGCTGCTGGGCCGCTTCAACGTCAGCAACGCGCTGGCGGTGATCGCGCTCGGCGAGCTGCTTCATCTTGACGCCGCGCGCGTCCTCGCCGGGCTGGCCGGGTTCCGCGGCGTTCGCGGCCGGATGGAGCGGGTTGACCGGGGCCAGCCGTTCGCGCTCGTCGTGGACTACGCCCATACGCCGGCCTCGCTGGCGGCCGCGCTCGACGAGCTGAAGGACCTGGTCGGACCGGGTGGCGGGCGAATCGCGGTGTTCGGCTCGGCGGGGGAGCGGGACGTCGCGAAGCGGGGGCAGATGGGACGGGTTGCCGCCGAGCGCTGTCGCCTGGTGATCGCCACCGATGAGGACCCCCGGGGTGAGGATTCGCTCCAGATCCTCGAGGGGATCGCGGAGGGAGCCGAGGCGGCCGGGCTGCGGCGCGGCCAGGACCTCGAGCTGATCCCGGACCGGCGGGCGGCGATCGCCGCCGCGATCGGGCGCGCCCGTCCCGGCGACGTGGTGCTGCTCGCGGGCAAGGGCCACGAGCGCAGCATCCTCTACACGGGCGGCGACGTGCCGTGGGACGAGCGACGGGTCGCCGAGGAGTGCCTGGCCGCGGCCGGATACCGCTGAGGGGGCCCGGCGCGGCAGGTCGGTCGGTCCCGATCGCCGTCGGCGGCCAGCCCGTGGGAACGCGCCGGCGCAGCCTGCAGCGGGTGCGCGGACCGCGGATGCCGCGGGCAGGGCCCGGAAACGGCCCTGCTATTCTTGCTCGACCCATGTCCATCGAGCAGGTCCCGGCCAGCGCGGCGCCCCACGTCACCCGGACGCGCCGCGCGGCGCCCGGCCCGCGGCGTGCCGCCGGGGCCGCGGAGTCGCTGCCTGCGCTCCGCGAGGCGCTCCTGGCGGAGGTCGCCAGCCACCACCCCCAGGCCGACCTCGGGCCGGTGGAGCGCGCGTTCGACTTCGCGGTCGTGGCCCACGGCGACCAGCGCCGGGCCACCGGCGAGGCCTACGTCACTCACCCGATCGCCGCGGCCCAGACGCTCGCCGAGATGGCCCTGGACCTCGCCTCGATCCAGGCGGCGCTGCTCCACGACGTGCCGGAGGACACCGACCAGTCCCTGACCGACATCGAGGAGCACTTCGGCGCGGAAGTCGCCCACCTCGTGGACGGCGTCACGAAGCTGTCCAAGTTCTCCACCCACTCGCACGAGGAGCAGCAGGCCGAGAACATCCGCAAGATGCTGCTCGCGATGGCCGAGGACATCCGGGTCGTCCTCATCAAGCTGGCCGATCGGCTCCACAACATGCGCACGCTGTCCGGCCTCCCGGCGGAGAAGCAGCTCCGGATCGCGCGCCAGACCATGGAGATCTACGCGCCCCTGGCCGAGCGGCTGGGCATCTGGCAGATCAAGTGGGAGCTGGAGGACCTCTCGTTCAAGTACCTCGACCCGGAGCGCTACCGCGAGCTGGCGGCGAACCTCGACACGCGCCGGGCGCGCCGCGAGAGCTACATCGAGCGGGCGATCGCGGTCCTCCAGCCGGAGCTCGCCCGGCACGGGATCGAGGGCGACCTGAATGGCCGCCCGAAGCACCTCTTCTCCATCTGGAAGAAGATGCAGCGCAAGTCGGCGGCCTTCGGCGAGATCTACGACGTCTACGCGATCCGCCTGCTGGTGGACGAGGTCCGGGACTGCTACGCGGCGCTGGGCGTCGTCCACAGCCTCTGGAAGCCGATCCCGGGCCAGTTCGACGACTACATCGCGGTTCCCAAGCCGAACGGCTACCAGAGCCTCCACACGGCCGTGATCGCGCTCGACGGCAAGCCGCTCGAGATCCAGATCCGGACCCACGCGATGCACTCCGTCAGCGAGGTCGGGATCGCGGCGCACTGGCGCTACAAGGAGGGCTCCAAGGCCGAGCGCGACTACGACGCCAAGCTGGCCTGGCTGCGCCAGCTGATGGACTGGCAGCGCGAGGTCAGCGACGCGACCGAGTTCGTCGAAGGCATCAAGCTCGACATCTTCCAGGACCAGGTGTTCGTCTTCACGCCGAAGGGCGACATCAAGGACCTGCCGGCGGGTGCCACGCCGCTCGACTTCGCCTATCGGATCCACACCGACGTCGGTCACCGGACGATCGGCTCCAAGGTCAACAACCGGCTGGTGCCGCTCGACTATCGCCTGAAGAACGGCGACATCGTCGAGATCGTGACGACGAAGGCCGAGCACGGGCCGTCGCGCGACTGGCTCTCGATCGTCCGGACCTCGCACGCCCGCGAGAAGATCCGGCAATGGTTCAAGAAGAAGGACCGCGACGAGAACATCAGCCACGGTCGCGAGTCGCTCGAGCGCGAGCTGAAGCGCCTGGCCCGGACCAGCATCGCGACGGTCGGCCACGACCGGCTCCTGGAGATCGCCCGTCCCTACGGCCAGGAGACGATGGACGACTTCTACGCGGCGATCGGCTACGGAGCGATCTCGCCCCAGCAGGTCGTGATGCGACTCGGTGTCGTCGACGACGCGCAGCTCACCCTGCCGTCTGTCGCACCGACGCCGGCACGCGCCGGCGGCGTGCGGGTCAAGGGCGTCGGCGACCTGCTGGTCCGGTTCGCCAAGTGCTGCCACCCGATCCCGGGCGACCCGATCGTGGGCTTCATCACGCGTGGTCGCGGCATCACGGTGCACCTCGGCCGCTGCGCGACCGTGGTCAACGAGCGCGAGGCCGCCCGCCTGATCGAGGTGGAATGGGAGACCGCCCCGGCGCAGACGTACCCCATCGCGATCCGCGTGGAGGCGCACGACCGGACCGGCCTCCTCAACGACATCGCCGGCGCGGTCGCCGAGAGCAAGGTCAACATCCTGGCCGCGAACGTGGCGGTGAGCCAGGACCACACCGCGACGGTGATGGCCACGCTCGAGGTCGCGTCGGTCTCGCAGCTGGCCCGCGTGATGGGACGGATCGAGCGGGTCAAGGACGTCCTCTCCGTCCAGCGCGACCTGGGCTAGGGGGTCGGCCCGGGTCCCTGGATCACCGCGGCGCAGCGCGTCAGCGCCCCGGCATCGAGATCAGCGCTGCGGCGGAGCGTCCGCGGCCCGCTAGACTTGGCGCCATGCCGGCATCCCTTCGCGCCCCGCGGGGCACCCGCGACCTGCTGCCCGACGAGCGGGCCGCGTTCGCGCGCCTCGAGCGCACCGCCCTGGAGCTGGCCGCCCGCTACGGCTACCGCGTGATCGAGACGCCGCTGTTCGAGCAGGCCGCGCTCTTCGAGCGCGGGATCGGCGCGGTCACCGACGTCGTGGAGAAGGAGCTCTTCCGGGTGGCGCCGAGCCGGGGCGAAGAGCGGGAGGCGTGGGCGCTCCGGCCGGAGGCGACCGCGGGCGTCTGCCGGGCCTACATCGAGCACGGGATGCAGACGTGGCCCCAGCCCGTCCGCCTGAGCATGACCGGGCCGATGTTCCGCTACGACCGGCCCCAGGCGGGCCGCTATCGCCAGTTCTGGCAGTGGGACGTGGAGGCGATCGGGGACGCGGGCCCGGCGATCGACGCGGAGCTGGTGGAGCTGGGCGCGCGCTTCTACCGCGACGCCGGCCTGGCCGACGTGGAGATCCTGCTCAACTCGATCGGCGACCCGGCCTGCCGGCCGGCCTACCTGGCGCGGCTGGTCGCCCACTACCGCGCTCACGTGGCCCGGCTGCCCGAGCTGGAGCGTCGCCGCCTGGAGACGAACCCGCTGCGCCTCCTCGACTCGCGGGACCCGGCGATGGCCGAGGTCAACGAGGGCGCTCCGCGGATCACGGACCACCTGTGCCCGGCCTGCGCGGAGCACTTCGCCGGCGTGCGCGCCCATCTCGACGCGATGGGGGTGGCATACCGGCTGGAGCCGGGGCTTGTGCGCGGGCTGGACTACTACACGCGGACGGCGTTCGAGTTCTATCGCCGCGGCGCGGAGGGCCAGCAGCAGGCGCTCGGCGGCGGCGGTCGCTACGACGGCCTGATCGAGCTGCTCGGCGGCAAGCCGACGCCGGGGATCGGGTTCGCGCTCGGGCTCGACCGGGTGGTCCTGGCGCTCGACGCCACGGGCGGCGGGAGGCCCGCGGATGGAGCCCCGGTCGCGGTCGTCGTCGGCGCCGACCCGGCCGACACCGTGGGCCGCCTCCGGGTCGCGACGGGGCTCCGCGAGGCCGGCCTGCCGGTCCGGGCGGACCTCTCCGTCCGCAAGCTCGGGCGCCAGCTGGAGGCCGCCGTCCGGGAAGGAGCGCAGTTCGCGGTGATCCTCGGCGACGAGCTGGCAACGGGAGATGTCCAGCTGCGCGACCTCGACGGCGGCTCCCAGAAGCCGGTTCCGCTGGTCGACCTGCCGGCGCTCCTCCGGCGCAAGGTCCGAGCCTGAGCGACGCCGTGGCCGGGGGGATCGCGATCGGGATCGAGACGACGACGCGGCGGACGTTCGCGTCGGCGCTCGACTGGCCCGGTTGGTGCCGTTCGGGACGCGACGAGGCAGCCGCGCTGGCGGCTCTGGCCGCTGCCGCCGATCGGTACGCGCGCGTCGCGCGCGCGGCGGGCCTCGCGTTCGCGCCCGGTGGACCTGCTGACCTGGCCATCGCGGAGCGGCTCCCGGGCACGGCGACGACCGCGTTCGGCGCGCCGGACGCCGTCTTTGCCCTGGATGGGCGCGCGACCGACTTGCCCGGCGCGCAGCGGCTCGGCGCGCTCGTCCGCGCCGCCTGGGACGAGCTGGACCGCATCGTGGGCCTCGCTCCCGCCGCGCTCCGCCGGGGACCACGCGGCGGGGGGCGCGACCGGGACGCGATCGTCGCGCACGTCGTGGGTGCCGAGCAGGCATATGCCCGGCGCATCGGGCTGGGGCTTCCCGGGTTCGATCCGGACGCCGGCGGCTCGATCGTCGCCCTGCGAGCCGCGATCGTCGAGACCCTGGCGCACGCCAGCGACGGTGGTCCGATCCCGGGAGGTCGCTGGCCGGCGCGCTATGCGGCCCGCAGGATCGCCTGGCACGCGCTGGACCATGCCTGGGAGATCGAGGAGCGGTCCGGGCCGGCCTGACGCTCCCGGGCCGGACGTCAGCCTTCGGGGTCCGCCATCGGTGGAGCAACCGTCGCGACGAGGCGCGCGCGCGCGCCGTCAGCCAGCACGGTCAGGCCGACCTTCACGTGCAGCACGCGGCCCGGACCTGGCGCGAAGTTGTGCGCCAGCGGGATCTCCATGGACCAGCCGGGGGCGCCTGCCCCCGCGCCCGGCACCGGCGCGGAGCCGACGGGCGCGTCCCAGGTCCCGAGCGGGTCGTAGTAGCCGGACCAGGCCGCGACCTCGACGGTCAACGGCTCCGCCGCGACCGCAAGCCCTTCCGGCCCGACCGACCGCAGCGTCGCGGACCGCCAGTCACCGGCGACCGAGAGCGCGATGGCCGCTGCCGGGTGCGCCGTCATGGCATCCGTGAGCGCACGGGCGGCGGTCACGAGGTCCCCCCAGGCACCGTCCGGCGTTCGGCCGGCCGATACCACGATCGAAGCCTGGCCCGCGAGCCAGCGTTCCGCGCGGCCGCCGGGCGGCAGCAGCGCGTCCGGCGCCGGCAGGACCTGTCCCGCGAGCCGGACAAGCTCGGCGGCCGAGGCGGCTGCGAGGCGGCCCCGGAAACGCCCGACCACCGGTGCCTCCGATAGCAGCCAGAGCTCGAAGTCCCCGTCGTCGGACACCCGGAGGTGCTCGCCGTCGAACAGCCGGAGGCCGCCACCACCGATGTCATAGCCGACCAGCACGCCCACGCCTCCACTCATCGGAGCGTCGGGACCCATGTCCCGCCCTGGGTTCGCCCCAGGATGTCCGCGAACTCCTGCAGGTGCCGTGGCTGCGCCCCGTGATCGTGCGGGTCGCGATGGCGGCTCGGGTCACCCATGATGGACCCGCTGTCGTACGTCAGCGCCTCGATCGTGTCGTACTTGTCGCTGGTCGTCGCCGAGTCGTCAGGCAGCGCGGCGTCCAGGTCGCGGGCGAGGTTCCCCGTCAACGGGACCGGCGCCAGCGCCGGCGGCCCCGCCACGGCCGGCACGGTCGTCGTCGCGAGCGCCGCGTAGGCCTGCACCACCTGCTGCGAGAACGCACCCTGGCGCATGCCGGCGACCGCGGCGACCGCGTTCGCGCTGCTGCGGGCCACCATGGCGGCCTGGAGCGCGGTCGCGATCTGGGCCGGCGTCTGGCCGCCGGGCCCGGCGGCGTCGCCGACGAACGGCTCGTGGCCGGTCGCGGCTCGATAGTCGCCGGGGGACTGCTGGTACTCGTCGCGCAGCCCGACGAGGTGGCCGAACTCGTGGGGGATCGTGTTGGCGGCGTCCGTGTCGGCCAGGAACCACTCGCCGCCGTTGGCCCGCCCGGTCCCGCGCGAGACCTTGACCGTGTTCGCCCCGGCGCCGGCGCCGGGGGTCATCTCGAAGTTGATCGGGAGACGCTGGCCGGTTGCCTGTTCGACCAGGTCGAAGTGGTTCCAGGTGTCCCGCACATAGCCGAACCAGGCGCCGGGCGGGCTTCCGCCGACGAAGTGGACGGCCGCGGTGACCTTCATCTGGGTGCCAGCGATCTCCCACGAGTAGCGTGATCCGTTGCCGCCGGCGCCCTCGGTCATGCCGTAGGTGTGCCCGCCGACCTCCTCCGTCCACTGGCGGTTCTCGAAGCCGACGCTGACGTTCGGGGCGACCGCGTCCAGCGCGGTCCAGGTGGGCAGGTCCCCGATCCCCGTCGCTGCGACGCCGCTGGCGCCCTGGAAGGCGGAGGTGGCCGCCCCGGTGTTCGGCCCCCAGGAGCCGTCGTCGGAGATGGCGGCCTGGCCCTGGCCGGCGAGCCAGGCGTTGAGCTTCTGCTGAAACTCGCGGACGGCGGGGCCGCTCGTGATGCCGCCCGGACCGACGAGGGAGTGGAGGCTCGTGCCGGGTACCTGGGCGGCGGTCGAGGTGGCTGGACT
>CAZKXK010000015.1:0-17869 GCA_964556585.1 uncultured Anaerolineaceae bacterium | reverse complement strand
GTCGGCCGACCGCGGGAGCCGTGCCCGGAAGCATCGGCCGACCGCGGGATCGGGCTTCCGTATACTGGGCGTGCCCGGTCGGTCCCGGCGCCCTCACCCGGGCAGCCACCGCCAGGGCCGAGCTGTCCGAGGTTCCATGCGCGTCCGCAAGGCCGTCTTCCCCGCCGCCGGCTGGGGCACCCGCTTCCTCCCGGCCACCAAGGCCCAGCCCAAGGAGATGCTCCCGCTCGTCGACAAGCCCGTGATCCAGTACGCGATCGAGGAGGCCGTGGCGGCGGGCATCGAGCAGGTGATCATCATCACCTCCAGCCAGAAGCGGGCGATCGAGGATCACTTCGACATCAGCTATGAGCTGGAGCACCTGCTGGAGGAGCGCGGCGACATCGAGCACCTGCGCCAGGTGCGCCACATCAGCGACCTGGCCCAGATCGCCTACGTGCGACAGAAGGAACAGCTCGGCCTCGGCCACGCTGTCCTGATGGCGAAGGAGATGATCGGCCACGAGCCGTTCGCGGTGATCCTCTCGGACGATGTCGTGGTCGGCGAGCGGCCCTGCATCGGCCAGCTGATCCACGCCTACACCCAGACCCACGCGTCCGTGGTGGCCGTGATGGAAGTCCCCAACGATGAGACGTCCCGCTACGGCGTCATCGGTGGGCAGCGCGTCGAAGGCGAGGACAGCCGCCTCTGGAAGGTCGACCGGCTCGTCGAGAAGCCCGAGCCCGGGTTCTCCCCATCCAACCTCGCGATCATCGGGCGCTACGTGCTGACCCCGAAGATCTTCGACAAGCTGGAGCGGACGACGCACGGCGCCGGAGGCGAGATCCAGCTGACCGACGCCATCCAGGCGCTGATGGAGGAGCAGCCGGTCTACGTCTACGAGTTCGAAGGGACCCGCTACGATGCCGGGACGACCATGGGCTGGCTGAAGGCCTCGGTCGAGCTCGCCCTCGCCCGGCCGGACCTGGGCGAGGAGTTCG
Source organism: uncultured Anaerolineaceae bacterium (assembly GCA_964556585.1). Lineage (GTDB taxonomy): Bacteria > Chloroflexota > Limnocylindria > Limnocylindrales > CSP1-4 > CTSoil-043. The sequence goes on along the minus strand of CAZKXK010000015.1, from coordinate 16,889 downwards.
GGGCCTACCTGCGGGGCCTGGACTTCTAGCCTCCCGGCCCGGCGTGGCGGCGCCCGGCAGCTGACGAAGGAGACGGATCGTGGCTGGTCTCGGCGACGTGCTCGGCGGGCGCTATCGCCTGGTCGAGCTGCTGGGCCAGGGCGGCATGGCCACGATCTACCGGGCGACCGACAGCGAGCTCGGCCGCGACGTCGCCGTCAAGGTGCTGCACCCGGAATACGGTCACGATCCGGACTTCGTGGCTCGCTTCCGCCAGGAGGCGCACGCCGCCGCGTCGCTCAGCCACCCCGGCATCGTCGGCGTCTACGACTTCGGCACCGACGACGCCGGGCCGTACCTGGTCATGGAGCTCGTCGACGGCGAGGATCTCGCCGCGCTGATCCGGCGCAACGGGCCGCTCCCGCCGCGCCAGGCAGCCCGGCTGGTGGCCGAGGTGGCCCGCGCGCTCGACGCGGCGCACGAGCGGGGGATCGTCCATCGCGACGTGAAGCCCGGGAACATCATGCTGACCGCCAACGGCCGCGTGAAGGTGACCGATTTCGGGATCGCGCGGGCCTGGGCCGACGCCCGTCTGACGCTTCCCGGGACCACGCTCGGGTCGGTCCACTACTTCAGCCCCGAGCAGGCGCTCGGCGAGCCGACGACGGCCGCCTCCGATATCTACAGCCTGGGAATCGTCCTGTTCGAGCTGCTGACCGGCCGCCGGCCGTGGGAGGGGGATTCCGCCGCGTCGGTCGCGATGGCCCGCATCTCCGCCTCCCCGCCCAGCCCCTCCGAGATCCGACCCAGCGTCCCCCCTGCCCTCGACGCGATCGAACGCAAGGCAATGGCTCCCGACGCGGCGGACCGCTTCGCGAGCGCCGGGGCGATGGCGGATGCGCTCGAGGCGTTCCTGGATGAGGGCCGCGTCGGCGGAGCCCTCCCCGCGGCACCGGTCGTGGCCGGCCTCACGCCGCCGGCCCGGCCGGGCGGCTCGATCAGGGAGGCAGGCGCGACCCCGCCGGCCCCCGCGCTCCCGGCCGCGGCGATCGCCGCCGTCCCGCTCGTGCCGGCCACTCCGCTCGTGCCGGCCACTCCGCCGGCCTCGCTGTCGGAGACCCTGTCGCACGCCACACCGCCGGCCGCTCCGCCGCCGGCCGATCCGGACGATAACGGCCGGACCAGCCCGTGGGTCTGGGTCGCCGGGGTCCTCGGGCTTGTCATCCTGGTGGTCGCGGGGCTCCTCTTCTTCCGCGTCCTCGCGGCGAGCTCACTCCCGGCGGCGACGCCCGGGCCCGGCAGCGTCACGCTCCCGTCCTTCATCAACGGGACCTACGCGGATGCGAATGCCCGGGCCGACCAGCTCGGGATCGTCCTCGCGCCCACCTACGTCAAGCAGAACAACGCCGCCGACGGCACGATCGTCGGGCAGGACCCACCCGCCGGGACCAGCGTCAGCCAGGGGTCCACCGTCAAGGTCGACGTGGTGAGCGGCAAGGACCTGGTCCCCGTTCCGTCGATCGTCGGCCTGACCGAGAGCGCCGCGATCCAGGCGCTCGTCAGCGGGAACCTCCAGCTGGGCACGCGGACCGTCGACTTCGACCCGGCGATCCCGGCCGGCTCCGTCATCAGCCAGAGTCCGCCGGCGGACCTGTCGGTTCCGACCGACACGCCGGTCGACTACGTCGTATCCGAGGGACCCCAGCCGACCCCCAACCCGTCGCCGCCGCCGAGCCCATCGCCGTCCCCGCCGCCCTCTCCGCAGCCGTCACCCTCGCCGAGCCTCGCGCCCACCGGCGAACCCGGCCCGTCCGCGACGCCGAGCCTCGTGCCGGTGGGCTCCTATGTCGGGCTCAGCGTGGGGGACGCGATCGCCCAGGCGGCGTCCGGGGTACTCGAGATCCAGTGGCAGGGGGAAGGCATTCCGCCGCTGGACTTCGTCGTCGTTGGCCAGAGCCTCCAGCCGGGACTCGCCGTGCCGCTCGGGTCGACCATCCAGCTGATCGCTGCCCCGCCGTCGCCAAGCCCGTCTCCGTGACGCCGGTCAGTCGCCACTGACGCGAGCCCCGTCGGCGGCCGGCGGTCCGGGCGCGTCGGGCTGCGGCCCCGGGCGCGCCTGGCGGCCCGGGGGAGCCGGCTGGGACGGGCGCCGCCGCGGGCGCTGTCAGATGGAACGGGCGTTCAGGCTTCCGGCTCGCTCCAGAGGGTGCCCGGCGCCGGAAACGGGGGACCCGCCGGGTCGATCACCGGGATCGGTGCGCCCACCCCGGAGCGCCGCGTGGACGCCGGGATCGGGCGCCAGCAGCCCCGGAGCTCGTCGCCCCGGAGCGCCGTCCGGCGCGGATCGAGGCCGCAGGTCCCGCCGAAGGGCCCGGCGATCGCGCGGCGGAAGTGGGCGCACGTGCCGCAGCTGGTGCTGGAGCGGCGGCACACCCAGCACCGCGCAGCCTCGGGCTGCGGCGTCCGGCAGTGCGGGCAGCGCCAGTTCGCCATGCGCGGATGGTAGCTGCGCCGGGGCCGTCGCGCCAGGCGTCGCCGCGTCAGGGGATGATCGTGATCACCACCTGGGCGGACGCGTCACCGAAATCCGGAGTCGTCAGGAACGCCGTCGCGGGCCCGCTCCCGGGCGTGGCACCGGCCGGGATCGGCGTCCGGAAGATCGCCAGCCCCGTCGCGTCGGTCGTCCCCTGCCCGGTGATCAGCGGCACGCCGGGAATCGAGACGGTGAACGTGATGTCACGGCCCGGCAGGTTGTTGCCCTCGGGATTCGTGGCGACGGCGCGCAGCTCCAGCGTCCGCGGAAGCTTGGCCGCGCTGATCCGGTAGGAAGACGCGCTCAGCGCGACCTTGAGCGCACCGGTTCCCCGCAGGACCGTCAGCGCGGTCGTCGTGGCGTTGCCGGCGGGGTCCGTGGCGGTCAGGGAGATCGCGTTGGTGCCGTCGACGAGCTGCATCACCACCTGGAAGGCGCCGGTTCCATCGGCGACGCCGATGGCCGTGCGCCCGTTCGCGCCATCGCGCGCGGTGATGGACGACCTGCCCTGCGTCTTGCCCACGATCGTGACCGAATCCGCGTTGACGGTCGACTTGTCCACCGGCGCCGAGATCGTGATCTTGGGCGGCGTCGTATCCAGCACGTAGGTCACGATCGGTGATGCCTCGCTCGCGCCTCCCGGGCCCACGACCGTTGCCGAGAAGTCGTTGTGACCCGGCTGGAGCGTCACGTCGGGGATCGAGAAGCTGGGCGTCTCGCCGAGTGGGACCTCGCGGACCAGGACCGGCTGCTGCTGGGGGTAGGCGACGTAGAGGCGGATCGTGACGCCTGCCCGGGGTCCGACCAGGCTGGCCGGGACACTGCCCGTGATCGTCACCGTGGCCTGGTTCGTGGAGACCTGGCTCGGCTTGTCGAGCACGGGCGAGACGGGGACGGCCACCGGGCTTGGGCTCGGCGTGGACGGCGACGGGAGAACCGCGCCGGTGATCCCCGAGACGGTGTCGCCCACCGCGGAGACGATCCGGGGCAGGGCGCCGTTGAGCGTGAACAGGACGACCGCGCCCAGCGCGACGATGGCAAGGGCAAGCACTGCCTTGGCGGCCAGGGGCAGGCCACGGGGGGTCTCGGGTGCCCGCCGTGGCTGGATGCGCGGCACGAACGGGCCTCGCGGCGCGGGCGAGGCCGGCCGTGGTCTGCCGGAGGAGGGCGGTCGGGGCCGGACCTGGCTCGGCCGTCCGCGGCGGGACATCATCGGGCTGCATTGTCGCACGACGGCGCCGTGTCACCCACCGCCCCGCCGCGCGCGTGCCCCGCTCGACGGGGTATCCGGACGGCCTGCCTCGGCCGTGAAGCTCCGGTGCTGGACCGTGCGGTGTACGCTGGCGCGGACCAGGCACGTTTGGGAGCGTTCGGTCCGGTGCGTGAGGGAATGGAGGAAGGGGATGCGCCGCGCGGCGCGCGGGCGGGTGCCTTGCGGCCCGCAGTCGGGCTCGGCCCGGTGGCCCGCCCTGCCCTGCCACCGCGTGACGCGGGGACCGGCCGCCGGCCCTCCGCTCCGGGCATCCCGCCGTTCCAGCGTGCCGGGCGGTCGCTGCCGGTCGGGCCGGGCGCGATGATGCGCGGGTCGCAGCCCGGCGGGGCGGCCGCGGAGTCGTACGCCCGTGCGGCCGCGGTCCCGGGCTATGCCACGCCGCGCACCGGGTTCGGGTTGCCGAGCCTGCGGCGCAACATCTGCCCCCACTTCTACATGACGGGCATTCCCGGCTCCGTCCCGATCCAGGCGCCGCACCTGCTCAAGGCCCTGGTGCGCCAGGAGCAGACCGTGTCGCGCTGCCAGCTGCGAGGCGGCGTCCACATGGAGCAGGGGTACGTGTACGACGTCTGCCTGGGCTCCCGCTTCAACCAGTGCGTCTTCTACGAGGACGACCTGGGCTCGTGAGCGGGGCGGAGGGCGACGACCTCCCGGCCTCCTTCGCCGGGTCGGTTGCCGCGCTCCAGGCGCGCGGCCGGTTCGGGATCCGCCTGGGGCTGGGCCGGACCCGGGCGCTGCTGGCCGCCCTCGGCAACCCCGAGCGCGAGCTCCGCGGCGCGCTCATCGGCGGGACCAACGGCAAGGGCAGCGTGGTGGCGCTCGTGGGTGCCTGCCTCGCCGCCGCGGGGTATCGGGTCGGGGAGACTCCCAAGCCGCATCTCGTCACCTACCGCGAGCGGATCCGGGTCGCCGGTCGCCCGATCTCCGCGGCCGACTTCACGCGCCTCGTGCGCGCCGGGCTGCCGGTCGCCGATCGCGTCGCCCGTCGCCACGGCCCACCGACCGAGTTCGAGCTGCTGACCGCGCTCGCGCTCCGTCACTTCGCGGACCAGGACGTGGACCTCGCGGTCGTGGAGGTCGGCCTGGGCGGGCGGCTCGATGCCACGCACGCATGGGACGGCGGGGTCGCCGCCATCACGAACGTCGACCTCGACCACATGGAGCACCTGGGACCGACGGTCGAGGCGATCGCCCGCGAGAAGGCGGCCATCATCATGCCCGGGGACCTGGCGATCACGGGCGCCGCGGGGGTCGCCCTCGAACCGATCCGGCGACGGGCGGGACGGGTCCGGGCCGTGCTCGTGGAGGTGGCGCCGGCACCCGTGCTGGCCGCCGACCTGGGCGGCCTGCTCGTGGACCTGCCGGGCCTGGGCTCGACCCGGGTCGGCCTGCTGGGGAGACACCAGGCGGCGAACGTGGCGGTCGCGGATGCGGTGCTCGACGCGCTGGGCACGGCCGGGATCGCGCGAGTCGGCCCGGACGCGCGGCGTGCCGGCTACGCGGCGGCCCGGTGGCCGGGCCGCCTGGAGCTGCTCCGGCTCCCGGGCGCCGGACCGGGCGGGAGCGACGCGGAGGTCCTCCTGGACGGGGCGCACAACCCGGCCGGGGCCCGTTCGCTTGCCGCCGCGCTCGACGAGCTGCGGCCGCTCCTGCGCGGCGCCCGCGGCGCCCGTCGCGCTCGCGGTGCCCGCGGTGCCCGCGATGACCGCGGCGGCGGGGCGGCCCCGGCCGGGACCCCGGTGACGCTCGTGGTGGGGATGATGGCCGACAAGGACGTCAACGGCGTGATCTCGGCCCTCCGGACGTCGAGCGCGCTGGCCGGCGCGCGCGTCGTGGCGACCGCGGTCGAGGGCGGGCGCGCGCTGGGCGCGGACGCCCTGGCGGCGCGCTGGCGCGCGGCGGACGGGGAGGCGGACATCCGGGCGGAGCCGGACCCGGCCGCGGCCATTGACCGCGCGGTCGCGACCGCGGATGGCCCGGTCGTCGTCGCCGGATCGCTCTACCTGGTCGGGGCGGCGCGAGCCCGGCTGGTGGACGACCCGGAGCTCCGGGACCCGGTCGCCGCGACCCGGGCGTAGGATCCCGGCACCATGCGCGAGCCTGCCGCCCTTCCTCCCGGCCCCGCGGAACTCGCCGGCCGCCCGCGCGACCTGCGGGGCGAGGCCGGCGTCGTGCCGCCGGACCCGGGCCGCGGTGGAGGGGCGGCAACGCCGTCCTTCGCCATCCCGCCGGGTGCCCGATCGGGCCTGCCCGGCCGGCCGGTGCCGCTCCAGGTCGGGCCGCGAACGTTCGCCTGGGGGAGCCGGACGTTCGTGATGGGGATCCTCAACGTCACGCCCGATTCGTTCTCCGGTGACGGGCTGATCGCGGCCGACCGAGATCCGGTCCGGGCCGCGGTCGCGCTGGCCCGCTCGATGGCCGCGGCGGGCGCCGACCTCCTGGACGTGGGAGGCGAGTCGTCACGGCCGGGCCATGTCCCGGTGAGCGAGGCGGATGAGATCGGCCGGGTCGTCCCGGTCCTCCGCGCCCTGCGCGAGGCGCTGCCCGACATGCCGCTGTCCGTCGACACCACCAAGCCGGACGTCGCCGAGGCGGCCCTCGCGGCCGGCGCGCACATCCTGAACGATGTCTGGGGAGTCGCGCCGGACGCCGGGCTCGCCCGGGTCGCGGCAGCCCACGGCGTCCCCCTGATCGTCATGCACAACCGCGCCGAGGCGCGCTACGTGAACCTGGTCCCGGAGGTCCTCGCGGACCTCCAGGCCGCGCTCGAGCGGGCGCTGGCCGCAGGGGTCGCCTGGGACCGCCTGATCGTGGATCCGGGGTTCGGCTTCGGGAAGGCACCCCGCCACAACCTGGCCCTGCTGCGAGACCTCGGGGCATTCCGGCTCCTGGGGCGCCCGATCCTGCTGGGGACCTCCCGCAAGTCGACCCTGGGCAAGGTCCTCGACCTGCCGCCCGAGGAGCGCTCGGAGGCAACCCTGGCGACCACGGCGCTCGCGATCGCGGCGGGCGTGGACGTGGTCCGGGTGCACGACGTGCGACCGAACGTCCGCGCGGCACGCATGGCCGACGCGGTCGTGCGTGGCTGGGATCAGGAGGAGGACGGGTGACCGACCGGATCGAGCTGCGCGGGATGCGCTTCGCGGGTCGCCACGGCGCGCTGCCGCACGAAGCGCTGGAGGCCCAGCCATTCGAGGTGGACGTGGTCCTCGAGCTGGACCTCGCACCCGCCGGGACGACCGATGACCTCACGCGGACCGTGGACTACGGCGACGTGTTCCGCAGGGCGAGGGCCGTCGTCGAGGAAGGGCCCCACGTGGCGCTGATCGAGACGCTGGCCGAGCGGATCGCGGCGGACGTGCTGGCCGGCCACCCGGCCCTCGTGGCGGTCACGGTTCGCGTGCGAAAGCCCCGGGCGCCGCTTCCCGGAAGCTTCGCCTGGGCCGGGGTCGAGATCCGGCGCGAGCGCGGGCAGTCCTGACCCGCTCGGCAGCCGCTTCCTGGTGTCGGCCGGCCGCTCAGAGGTTGGCGGGGCGGGTTCCCAGCGTCACCGTCAGCGTGATCGTCTTGCCATCGCGCAGGACGTCGAGCGCCACGGTGGTGCCCGGCGTGTATTGGGTGAGGATGTCGTCCAGCGGGGTGACCGCCGTGATCGGGATCCCGTCGACGGCCGTGATGATGTCGCCTTCCTTCAGGCCGGCCTTCGCCGCGGGGCTGTCGGGGACCACCGCGGGGCTCGTGGTGCTTCCGGCCGAGGCCGGTGCGAGCCACGCCCCCGTGCTCACCGGGAGCTTCTCCTGGTCGGCGATCTGCAGCGTCAGGGCCTGGTAGCGGATTCCGATCCAGGGACGCGCCAGCTTCTGGCCGGCGAGGGCCTGCTCCATGATCGGCTTGGCGATGTTGATCGGGATCGCGAAGCCGATCCCCTCGGCCGTCTGGGCGACGGCGGTGTTGATGCCGACGACGTCGCCGTTGGCGTCGAGAAGCGCGCCGCCCGAGTTGCCCGGGTTGATCGCCGCATCCGTCTGGATGAGGTTGTTGATCTGGGTGCCATCCTGGACCTGGATGGTGCGCCCGAACGCGGAGATGATCCCCGCGGTCACCGAGTTCGTGTATGTGCCCAGCGGGCTGCCGATGGCGATCGCCAGCTGGCCCACCTTCGCCGTGGACGAGTTCCCGATCGGCGCGGTCGGCAGGCCCGTCGCCTCGACCTTCACGATCGCCAGGTCCGTCAACGTGTCGATCCCGTAGATCGTGCCGCTGAACTGGCGGCCGTCCTGGAGCGCGACCTCCAGCTGGGTGCTGCCCGCGACGACGTGCTTGTTGGTGACGATCCAGCCGTTCGAATCGAAGATCACGCCCGAGCCGATCCCCGTCGTCGGGACCTGGCCGAACGGGTCGTTGGGACTGCCTGACGCTCCCGACTCGGTGATCGTGACGATCGCGGGCGAAACGTTGGCGGCGGCGACCGTGATCGCCGACTGCTCGTCGACGGCAGGCTGTGACGCGGTCACCGTCTGCCCCCGGACGGCAGCCGGCGTGGCAGCGGGCTGGTCGATCGAGCCGGACGCGCGGAGCAGCCCGTACGTCCCGGCCGAGGCGAGCGTCGCGGAGACGAGCGAGACAACGACCACGACGCCGAGGAACCTGGTCCCGCCGCGGTTTCCTCCACCCGCGGGAAGGGCGGCAGGGGCCGGGCGCGTCCAGCCGGAGGCCGCCGCCTCGGTGCTCGCGGGATCGAACCAGTGCTCGGGGGTGGGCCGGGGCGCCTGCTCGGCGTCGTCCTCGGTCGCGGCCCACGCGGGTCGGCGGTCGGCGGTCGGCGCGTAGCTCACCGGCTGGGTCGGTGCGTCGCCGACGGGCGCGGCCGGTGGCACCGGCGCAGCCCATGGGTCGCCCACGGGTTGGGTCGGAACGGGGTCGGGCGCCGTTTCGAAGGGCTCGCTCATGGGTGCGGGATCACTCCAGGATGCGTCGGACGCGCTGTGGCCAGTGGGCCGCTCGCCATCATGGCAGGGCTGGGTTCAGGCGCGGGCTGCGCGACTATGAAGAATTCGCCACCTCGTCCGGCCCCGGCGCGGCCGGCGCGACCGGCGAGGCGGGCGCTGCCGGCGAGGCCGGCGGCGGCTCCGACCCGCCGGCGGCCTGCGCGATGCCCGTGCGAGGGTCCCGGACCAGGACCACGCTGAATGTCGAACCGTGGCCGACGCGGCTCTCCACGCCGATCCGGCCGGCATGCATGTCGACGATCGACTTCACGATCGCAAGGCCCAGCCCGCTTCCGCTCCCGCGCGCCTCGCTCGCGCTGGAGCCGCGGTAGAAGCGCTCGAAGATGTGGGGCAGCTCCGCGGCGTCGATCCCGACGCCCGTGTCCACGATGTCCAGCTGGGCGCCGTCGCGGTGCGGACGGAGCGTGACCCGGACGTGGCCGCCGCGCGGCGTGAACTTGAGCGCGTTGCCCACCAGGTTCCCGACGACCTGCCCGATCCGCGGTGGATCGTGGCGGATCCGGAGCGGGGATTCCGGGAGCTCCAGCACCAGCTCCACGCCGCGCCGGTGCGCCGACGCTTCCGCCTGTTCCACCGCCGACTCGACGGTCGTGCGCAGGTCGTCCGGCCGGAGGTCCAGGGCGAGCAGCCCGGACTCGAGCTTCGAGAGCTCCAGCAGGTTCTGGGCCAGCCAGTCGAGGCGCTCGAGCTGGACCCGGCTCGATTCGAGGAACTCCAGGCGCGTCGCGGTGTCCTCGCCGGCCTGTCCCTGCAGCAGCTCCGTGTTCATCCGCAGCGCCGCGATCGGCGTTCGAAGCTCGTGGCTCACGTCGGCCAGGAACTCGCGGCTCCGGTCCCGGTCGCGGCGCACCAGGCCGACCGATTCCTCGAGCCGGCCCGCCATCAGGTTGAACTGCCGGGCCAGGTCGGTCACCTCCGTGTACGCCGCGCCGATCTCGGTGGCGGGAACGCGGTTCGCCAGGTCGCCGCTCCCGAACCGCCGCGTCGCCTCGCTCAGGCGCCGGAGCGGACGCGTGAAACGGCTCGCGATGAGAGCGCCCAGGACGAGCGCCGCGAGGAGGGCGCCGAGCGCCGTGACCGCCAGCAGCGTGGTGACCGTCGCCAGCGTGTAGCTCCGGGTCGTGTAGGGGTCGGAGAGCGTCACCTTCACGCCCCACGGGATCGAGAGCGCGGTGCTCTGGACCGGTCCGAACGTCGCCGTGGCATGGATGGCCTCCCGGCTCTCGCCGGCCTCGGGTGGCGTGGTCAGGGAAGCTCGGTTCGTCCCACCCGGGGCCGCGGTGACGATCACGTCGCCGGACGCGTTCTGGGTGGCCCCGCCGATCGCGACCGTGACGTCCGCCTTCGCCACGCCGTTCGCGAGGAAGCCCAGGAACGAATCGGCACTGATGCGCTCGGCGACCGCGGCGTTGAGCACGTTGCCCGCCTCGATGACCGGGTCGCCCGCGGAGGCGGGGACCGCCACGACCGCCACGATGCTGCCGACCTCGAGCGCGCGCGCCGAGAGCGCGCTCTCCTCCTGCTCCGCGAAGTACGCGTCGAGCCGGTTGACCACGATGGCAGAGACGGCCAGCAGGACGCAGGCGACGAGCGCCACGACCGTCAACGTCATCTGCGCCCGGAAGGACCGCGGGGCCAGCCGGCCGAGGCGCGCTCGCAGCCCGTGCCGGGTCGTCTCCTTCGGACCGGCGTGCTCCGGCGCCTCAGCGCTCCACGAAGGCGTAGCCGACCCCTCGCACGGTCAGCACGAAGATCGGCGCGGACGGGTCGTCCTCGATCTTCTCGCGCAGGTGGCTGATGTGGACGTTGATGGTCTTCTCGTCCTGGTCCAGCGCCTCGTAGTCGCGCAGCAGCTCCAGCAGCTCGCTGCGCGTGAAGACCCGCCCCGGACGCGTGGCGAGGTGGCGCAGGATCTCGAACTCGGTCGGCGTCAGGTTGACCTTCCGGCCGCCCCGCTGGACCCGTCGCCGCTCCAGGTCGATCACCAGGTCGTCGTGGCGCAGGACACGCCCGCCCCCCGCATCCGCGAAGTCCCCGTACGCCCGCCGCAGGAGCGCCTTGATTCGGCTCATCAGCTCGCGCAGGCCGAACGGCTTGGTGAGGTAGTCGTCGGCCCCCAGCTCCAGCCCGATGACCTTGTCCACCTCGTCGTCGCGGGCGGTCAGGACGAGGATGGGCATCTTGCCGTCGGCCGCCCGGATCCGGCGGAGGACCTCGAAGCCATCCATGCCCGGCAGGCGCACGTCGAGGACCACGAGGTCCGGCGCCTGGTGGGTGGCATATTCCAGGCCTTCCTCGCCGGATCGGGCGATCGTGACCTCGTGTCCCTCCTGCTGGAGGGCGTACTGGATGCCGCGCGCCACCGCGTGCTCGTCTTCGACGATGAGAATCGTGCTCGCCATTTCGTCCCGATCGTACACCGCCCGGGCCGCCGGCTCTGCCCGTGGTACGCTCACGCTTCGACCGGGCGCCCGGCCCCATCCGGCCGCGCCGCCGCCCGTCCGAGAGAAGCGACCAGACCGAACCGAGAGGCCCACCGTGACGACCGAACGCCCCACCCTTGCCGCCCTGCCCCGCTCGGAGCTGGGCAAGGCCACCGCCCACCTCCGCAAGGCGGGGCGCATCCCGGCCGTCGTGTTCGGGCACGGCGAGTCGACATCCGTCTCCGTGGACGCGCACGAGTTCGAGCTGCTCCGGCGGCGCGCCGGAGCGAACGCCCTGATCGACCTCGAGCTGGACGGCGCCCGGACGCCGGTCATCATCAACGGCGTGCAGCTGCACCGCGTGAATCGCACACCCCTCCACGTGGATCTCTTCCGGGTGAAGATGACCGAGGACATGACCGTCGACGTCGCGGTCCACAGCCACGGCGAGTCGGAGGCCGTGATCAAGGAAGGCGGCACGCTCATCCATGCCGTGGATCACGTGCGCGTCCGTGCCCGCCCGGATCAGCTCCCCAAGTTCATCGACGTCGACATCACGCCGCTCGTCGATTTCAACGCGGTGATCGCGGTCCGCGACCTTCCCGTCCCGGCCGGCGCCACCATCCTCAACGATCCGGACGAGGTGATCTTCCGCGTCCTGGCGCCGCGCGTCGTCGAGGCCGAGCCCACCGCCGAGGCCGAGGCCGTCGCGCCCGTGGCGCCGGCCGAGGGCGAGACCGCGGCCGAGTAGGGCCGGGGCCAGCCGCCCGGCGCCAGCCGCCCGGCGGCCGCACCGCCGACGATCAGCCGCCCGGCCCGGGATCAGCCGCCCGGCGGCCGCACCGCCCGGGCCGCGACCAGGCGTGCGTGCCATGCGAACGCGCCGTCGGGCAGCTGTGCCAGCGCGGCGTCGAACGCTGCCAGCACCTGGGCCTGCCTGGCCCGCGAGAGCGCGGCCAGCTCCTCCGCGCGGTCGTATTCGACGAAGAACGCACGCGCCGCGGCCCGCCCGAACCGGTGCTGGAGCGTGGGCTCCCACGCGTCGATCTCGACGAAGCCGGCCTCCTGAAGCTCGGCGCGAGCCGCGGCCGCGGACGCCACGGGGCCGGATCGCGGTCCGCCGACCGGCGGCGGCGCCGCGGAGCCCGAGCGGGCGAGGACTTCCGCGAGGGCCGCGTCGAACGCCGCCTCCGGCGCCCACGGCCGATCCTGCGCCCACACGACGAACGCGAGGGCGCCACCGGGCCTGAGGACGCCGCGCAGGCCCGCCAGCGCCGCGGCGCGGTCCGGGACAAGGTGCAGCGCGAACGACGAGATCACGGCGTCGATCGAGGCGGGCGCCAGGCCGGCCGCGTTCGGGTCGACGACGCTGCCCTCGACCAGCGCGAGACGTTCCCGCTCCGGCTGCGCCAGGCGGGCGGCGACCGCCTCCCGCGCAACGGCCAGCATGCCTGCCGAGATGTCCAACCCCGTCACGCGGACCTGCGGCCAGCGCCGCGCGGCCGCCAGCGCCAGGGTCCCGGACCCGGTCCCCGCGTCGAGGAGATGGGACGTCGGAACGGCCGCGACGGTCGGTTCGATCGCGTCGAGCAGGCGGATCGCGGCCGGGGCGAGGACCGGTGCCCAGAACCGCTCGTACAGGCGCGCCCGGTGATCGTAGCGGGCGCCCATCTCGCTCATGCCGGCAGGATGACACCGGGGAGCGCCGGGCGCGCCGCGGGCGCCGGGTGTGCCGGGCGCGCCGGCGGGGCCGGGAGCGCCGGGGAAGAGACTAGAATCCCGCGAGTCCGTGATCGGCGCGGCCGGTGGGGCCGTGCCCCTGGGGAGGCGAGTTGCAGATGGCCTCGCAGGCCGCGCCCGGCGCACCGAGCGGGAGCGTCCCGCCGGCGATCCGCGCGTCCGGGCTGGTCAAGACGTTCGGGACGCTGCGGGCGGTGGACGACGTCACGTTCGAGCTCGCGCCCGGCCGGATCTACGGCCTGCTGGGACCCAACGGCTCGGGCAAGACCACGCTGATCCGGCTCCTTGCGGGCCTGACCCTGCCGACCGCCGGGTGGGCCGAGGTGCTGGGGACCCGGATGCCCTCGCGCCAGAACCTGGAGCGGATCGGGTACATGACCCAGGCCGACGGGGTCTACACGGCGCTCACGGTCGCCGAGAACCTCCGCTTCTTCGGCGCGGTCTACGGCGTGGACGGCGACGAGCCGGCGGCTGCCGCGCTCGCCGTCGTCGATCTCGCGGACCGGCGGGAGTCGATCGTGGGGACGCTCTCGGGAGGCCAGCGGCGACGCCTGTCGCTCGCCTGCGCCCTCATCCACCGGCCGCCCGTCCTGTTCCTCGACGAACCCACGGTCGGGGTCGATCCGCTCCTGCGGGTCGAGTTCTGGGCCCACTTCCGGACCCTGGCCGACGCCGGGACCACGATCGTCGTGTCGAGTCACGTCATGGACGAGGCGGACCGCTGCGACGAGCTCCTCTTCGTCCGCTCCGGCAGGGTCCTTGCCCGGGGGACCGGCCAGGAGATCCGGGCACGGGCGGGCACCGCCGACCTCGAGCAGGCATTCCTGCGGCTCGGCGGGGACGTGGCGGTGACCCGGTGAGCCGCCGCCGCGTCGTCGCCATCTTCCGGCGGGTCGCCGCCGAGATCCGGCGTGATCGACCGTCGCTCGCGCTTTTGTTCATTGCCCCGATCCTGATCACGGGCCTGGTGACGTTCATCCTGCGTGACAGCCAGGCGCCCCAGGTCACGGCCATCGTCGTCAACATGGCCGGCGTGCGCGGCCAGCTGGTCCAGACCGCCCTGGGGGCCGCCCTCCAGCATGGCGGTGCCACGGTCAGCGACGTCGCCGACCAGGCTGCCGCCCGCGCCGCCATCGCGGACTCGGGCGCGACGGTCGGGATCGTGATCGGCACGGACGGCGCTTCCGCGAGCCCGCTGACCATCACGGTGATCACGAACGGACTTGATCCGGCAGGCGAGGCGGCCCAGGTCGCGACGGTCCAGCGGGCGGCGCTGAGCGCGGCTGGCAACGCCTCGGGCACGGTCCCGCCGGCGATCCTCCACACGACGCTGTACGGCACGCCCTCCGACGATCCGATCTCGAACTTCGCCCCCGCGATCGTCGGCTTCTTCGCCTACTTCTTCGTCTACATCCTCACCGGGGTGAGCTTCCTGCGCGAACGGACCGGCGGCACGCTCGAGCGGCTCATGGCGACGCCGGTCACCCGCGGGGAGGTCGTCCTCGGCTACACGCTCGGGTTCGGACTGTTCGCCACGATCCAGGTTGCCGTGCTCATCCTGTGGGCGCTCGGCTCGCTCCACGTGCCTGCCCTCGGCCCGCTGCCGGCCTTCTCGGTCGGGCTGGGCGTGGCGGTCAACGGGAGCCCGCTGCTCGCGTTCCTCGTGGTCGTGCTCCTCGCGGTGGGGGCCGTGAGCCTGGGCATCTTCCTCTCGACCTTCGCCCGGACGGAGCTCCAGGTCATCCAGTTCATCCCGATCGTGCTGGCTCCGCAGTTCCTCCTGTCGGGCGTGCTGTTCCCGGTCAGCACGCTGCCGTCCATCCTGCAGCCGCTCGTCGCGATCATGCCGCTCAACTACGCCGTGGACGGGTTGCGGCAGGTCTTCATCCGCGGCGCCGACCTCGGGGTCGCGGCCCTCCAGCTGGACCTGGTCGTGCTGGCGGTCGTCGCCGCCTTCTTCGCGACGATCGCAGCCCTCACGATTCGCCGCGACGTCGTTTGAGCGACCCGGCCCGCGACGCACGCGGCCCCTGCCCCTTGGCCCCCGGCCCGATCCGAGCGGCCCCCCTGATCGCGCCGAATCGGTCTACTGGCGGGCTGGGTTCCGGGCGAGGATTGACCGCACTCGAACCGGTCGGCCCCCAGGCCGGGTCGACATGGGAGTCGGCCGATGAAGAAGATTCTCCTTGCCTATGACGGCGGAGAGCCTGCTCGGCGAGCCCTCGAGACCGCGGGCCAGCTCTCCCGCGCGTTCCACGCCTCGCTGAGCGTGGTGAGCGTCGTACCCGAGGGGGCGGGCCGCCCGCCGTGCGATCCTTCGAACGAGGCGTGCCTGCATGCCCGGGAGCTGCAGGAGGCGAAGCGGCTGCTGGCGGAGATGGGGCTCGAGGTGGAGCTGCTGGAGCCGTCGGGTGACCCGGCCCGGCGGATCGAGCAGGTCGCCGAGGAAGGCGGCTTCGACACGATCGTGCTCGGCTGCGGCGGTGAGCACCAGTCAGACCGGGCCCGCCGCGGGCGCGTCTCGGGGCACGTGGTGGCGCACGCGACCGCCACGGTCGTGGTGGCCCGCTGAGCAGCTGCCCGCCGCGCGGACCCCGGACCGTGCCACCCGCCGCGCCGCTTTGGTGCAGACGGCACTCTCTCGCCCGCGTTCGGTCGCCTAGGCTCGGTTGATGCCTGCCCCCCACGGCCCCCTCCCGGACGCGCCGGACTCACGGCGCCCACTCCGCATCACCTTCCACGGGCGCTCGCTCCTCGGTCGCGCCATGTACAACAAGGACGCCGCGTTCACCGACGAGGAGCGCCACTGGTTCGGGCTGCACGGACTGCTCCCCGTCAACGTCCTGACGCTGGAAGAGCAGCTGGGGCTGGAGCTGGAGCATGTCCGGCGCAAGGCCGATCCCCTGGAGCGCTACATCGGGCTGGCTGCCCTCCAGGATCGCAACGAGACGCTCTTCTACCGGCTCCTGGCGGAGAACCTGGAGGAGTTCCTGCCGATCGTCTACACGCCCACCGTCGGACGCGCCTGCCAGGAGTACAGCCACATCCTTCGCCGTCCGCGCGGCGTGTGGATCACCCCGGACGACACGGGCCGCATCCCGGAGCTCCTTCGCAACGCGGCCCAGCAGGAGGTCCGGCTGGTCGTCGTGACCGACAACGAGCGGATCCTCGGGCTGGGCGACCAGGGTGCAGGCGGGATGGGGATCCCGGTCGGCAAGCTCGCCATCTACACCGCGGGAGCCGGGATCTACCCTGCCCTCACGCTGCCCGTCTCGCTCGACGTGGGGACCGACAACCAGGCGCTCCTTGCCGACCCGATCTATGCGGGCTGGCGCCATCCGCGCCTTCGGGGGCCGGCCTACGACGCATTCATCGATTCCTTCGTGGCGGGCGTCACGTCCGTCTTCCCGCGCGCGATCCTCCAGTGGGAGGACTTCAAGCAGCACATTGCGATCCGGATCCTGGACCGCTACCGGGACGTGCTGCCGTCGTTCAACGACGACATCCAGGGCACGGCGTCCGTGGTCCTGGCCGGGATCCTGGCCGGCCTGCGGCATGTCGGCGAGCCGCTCCGCGGCCGGCGCTTCGTGTTCTTCGGTGCCGGCGCGGCAGCCACCGGCATCGCCCGGCTGGTGCGGGCAGCCCTCGTCGAGGCCGGCGCCGACGCGGACGAGATCCGACGGTCGCTGATTCTCCTGGACTCGAAAGGCCTGCTGGGGCTGGAGCGCCCCGGGCTTGACGATGACAAGCGCGAGTTCGCGCTCAACGCCGCGGAGCTCGCGAGCCTGGGGCTCGCGGCGGGCGCCGACCTGCTCCGCGTGGTCCAGGCCGTCCGCCCGGCAATCCTGATCGGGACCACCGCCACGCCGAGCACCTTCACGGAGCCGATCGTGCGAGCGATCGCCGAGACATGCCCGCACCCGAAGATCGGA
>CAZKXK010000014.1:0-19532 GCA_964556585.1 uncultured Anaerolineaceae bacterium | reverse complement strand
CCCGGTGCCGGGCGCTGGAACCGCCTGTCCGAGGAAGGCTGCGCGCGGATCCAATCCGCGGCGTGCATGATCCTGGAGCGGACGGGCGTGCGGGTGGACCATCCGGTAGCGCGGCGCCTGCTGGCGGCCGCCGGCGCACACGTGGACGAGGCCGACCGCGTCCGCATCCCGGCGCCGCTCGTGGCGGAGGCGCTTGCCGTGGCGCCGAAGTCGCTCACCCTGCACGACCGATCGGGCCGGCCGGCGATCGCGTGGGGCGGCGAGACCGCCTGGTTCGGGCCTGGCTCCGACTGCCCGAACATCGTGGACGGGCGAACGGGCGAGCGCCGCCTGGCAACGCTCGAGGACCTGCGGGCCGGCATCGCCCTGGCCGATGCCCTCCCGAACATGGCCTTCGCGATGTCGATCTTCCTGCCCTCCGACGTGGATGGGCGGGTGGCGGACCGCCACCAGGCCGTCGCGATGCTGACCGGGACGACGAAGCCGCTGATCGTCGTGACGTACGAGCTGGACGGCCTGCGCGACGTGCTGGCGATGGCCGAGGCGGTGGCGGGAGGTCCAGGGGAGCAGGCAGCCCGGCCGTCGGTCGGCTGGTACATCAACGTCACGCGCGGCCTGCTCCTGGACGAGGACGCAGTGGGCAGGCTCCTGTTCCTCGCCGAGCGCGGCCTGCCGGCCCTCTGGATCCCGGTCACCTCGGGCGGCACGACGGGGCCGGTCACGCTCGCCGGGACGCTCGCCGTCAACCATGCCGGAGTGCTCGCCGGGATCGTCATCGCGCAGCTCGTCCGTGACGGCGCCCCGGTCGTCGTGCCGGGTTTCGGCGGGGATGCCCTGGACCTGCGGACGACGGTGGACCCCTACGTCGGCCCGGACCCGAAAGGTGCCGCAGAGGCGCTGGCCCACCACCTGGGGCTCCCGATGTTCAGCCTCGGCGGGGGCGCCGATTCGAAGGTCGTCGATGGCCAGGCAGCCGCCGAGGCCGCGGCGGCCATCGTCGCCGATGCATTGGCGTCGGGCCAGGTCACCCATGACAGCGGCTACCTCGAGTCGGGGCTCGCCGGGTCGCTGGCACAGCTCGTGGTGTGTGACGAGCTGGTGAGCTGGACGCGCGCGGCGACCGCGCCGGTGGACGTGTCCGACGAGGCGCTCGCGCTCGACCTCGTCGACGAGCTCGGCGTCGATGGGTCGTTCCTGGAGTCCGAGCACACGCTGGCGCACTACCGCTCGCGGTGGTACCCGGCCCTGCTGGACCGCCGCACCCGCGGCGCGTGGGAAGCGGCCGGCGGCAAGGCGCTCGGCGTGCGGGCGGCCGACCGGGCGGATGCGATCCTCGCGGCCGCGACCGCTCCGCCCCCGCTGCCGGATGCCGCCTCCGCGGAGCTCCGGGAGATCGTGGCCCGGGCCGAAGCGCGAGCCGGCCTCTGACGCCCACCACCCGGGTTCGGGCCGCGACCCACGGGTCGCGGCGGGTGTCGCGGAGAGGCCGCGGATTGCGGCGAGAGGTGTTCCATGGACGAGACGACATTCGCGGTCCTGCGCCAGGCCGTCACGGACGGCGAGCCGGCGCTGGCGCAGGCAGCCGCGCGGGAGGCGCTGGCGGCAGGGATCCCGCCGCTGCGCCTGATCGACGAGGCCGCGATGCCGGCCCTGCGCGAGGTCGGGGAGGGCTTCTCGAACGGCGACCTGTTCCTGCCCGACCTGATGCTCGCCGCCCGGGCGATGCAGGCCGCCATGCGCGAGATCGAGCCGGCCCTGAAGGCGGGCGGCGAGCAGCGCGCGTCGGCCGGCCGGGTGGTGCTGGGCACGGTGGCCGGCGACATTCACGACATCGGCAAGAACCTCGTGGCAACGCTCCTGTCGGCGAACGGCTTCGAGGTCTACGACCTGGGGGTCGACGTGGCGCCGGCGGCGTTCGCCGCCAAGGCGGCCGAGGTGGATGCCGGCCTGGTCGGCGTCTCGGCGCTCCTCACGACCACCATGACCGGGCAACGCGCCGTCGTGGAGGCGCTCGGCGCGGCGGGCCTCCGGCCCCGGGTGAAGGTCATGGTCGGCGGCGCCCCGGTGACGCGTGCCTGGGCCGAGGAGATCGGCGCCGACGCGTACGCGGAGGACGCGATCGCGGCCGTTGACACGGCCCGCCGGCTCGCCGGCGTGCAGGCGTGAGCCGGGTGCCGTGATGCCCACCACCATGCCCGTCCACTCACCCGGCGCGCCGACGCATCGCCCGCTCGCCACGCTGGTCGACCCGGCGATCCGGCTCGAGGTCCTCGACACGCTCGCCATCGACTGCATCCACGCCGCCACGCTCGAGCTGATCGAGACGGTCGGCGTGCGCTTCCCGTCCGCGCGGGCCCAGGCGATCTGGGCCGACCACGGTGCCCAGGTCGATCCCGCGACTGGCGTCGTGCGCGTCCCCGCCCACGTCATCGAGGGAGCGTTGCGCGGCGCCCCGCCCGCGTTCACGCTCGGCGGCCGGGATCCCGACCGCGACCTGCCCCTCGACGGCCACCACGTCTGGGCCGCCACGGACGGCTGCGGCGTCGAGGTTGCCGACCTCGCCACCGGGGAGCGGCGGCGCTCGACCCTCGACGACGTCACGTCGATCTGCCGCGTCGCCGAGGAGCTGCCGGACGTCGGGTTCATCTGGATGCCGGTCTCGGCGCAGGACGTGGCGCCCGAGACGCGCGCCCTCCGGGAGCTGGCGGCCGCGCTGAGCATCACCACGAAGCACGTGCAGACGGAATCGGTCATGCACCCGCGCGAGGCGGCCGTCGCGGTCGAGATGGCACTCGCGATCGCCGGCAGCAGGGAGGCGCTCCGCGCGCGGCCGCCCCTCTCGCTGACGTTCTGCACGATCAGCCCGCTGGCCCACGAGGCCGGCGCGCTCGACGCCGCGCTCGTGGCGGCCGAGGCCGGGATCCCCACGGGCTTCATGACGATGGCGTCGTGTGCCCACACGGGCCCGGCGACGCTCGCCGGCACGCTGGCGGTCGGGAACGCGGAGGTGCTCTCCGCGCTGGCGCTCGTCCAGCTCGCGTCGCCCGGCGCGCCCGTCTACTACGCCGCCGCGCAGACCGCGATGGACCTGCGGACCGGGTCCTACACGGGAGGCGGCCCGGAGGACGTCCTGTTCGGCATGGCGTCCGGCGAGCTGGCCGACCAGTACTGCGTCCCGCTCTCGATGGGCGCCTTCGCGACGGGCGCGCACGTGCCCGACTGGCGGGCGGGCCTGGAGAACGGCCTCGCGGCGCTCGCAGCGTGCGTGGGCCGGGCGGACATGCTGCTCGGGATGGGACTCCTGGCCGGGAGCCGGATCTGGTCCTACGAGCAGCTCCTCCTCGATGCCGAGATCCTCGGCCTGGTGCGGGGCATCTGCCGGGGCATCCCGGTGGACGAGGAATCGCTCGCGATCGACGTCATCCGCAGCGTCGGACCTGGCGGGGACTTCCTGTCCGAGCCCCACACCCGCCGGCACATGCGGGAACGCTGGAGCCCGGCGCTCATCGATCGCCGTCCGCCGGCGCCGGACGGCACGCCCCGGGTGGATGCGCGGGAGCGAGCCAACGAACGGGCGCTCGAGCTGCTCGCCACCGCGCCTGGCGCGCCCCTCGATCCCGTGCTGGCCGCGGAGCTCGTCCGGATCGCCGGGACGGCCGGCGAGGCCGATCGGTGAGCGGGCCGGCCGGGCGCCGCCCGACGCTCGACCTCCTGGATGCGACGGGCATCGAGCGGATCCTGGACGAGGCGCTCGCCGTCCTCCGCGATCCGGGGGTCCGGGTGAACGACGCCGAAGCCCGGGCGCTCCTGGCGGGCGCCGGGGCGGAGCTTCGCGATGGCGTGGCCTCGATCCCCGAGGCTGCCGTCCGGGCCGCGCTGGCGACCGTCCCACGGAGAATCACGCTGCACGCCCGCGACGGCTCGCCGGCGGTCCGCTACGGCGCGGGCGAGGTCGCCTTCGATCCGGGCTCGTGTGGCGTGGCGGTGCTCGACCCTGAGACGGGCGAGCACCGGCCCTCCACGGCGGCCGACCTCGTGCGGCTGGTGGCAGTGGCAGAGCGCCTGCCGGTCTACGCGGCGCAGTCCACCGCGGTCGTCTGCTCCGATGTGCCCGCGGAGCTCGGCGACCGCTACCGGCTCCTGCTGGTCCTGCTCGGCTCGGACAAGCCGGTCGTGACCGGCGCCTTCACGGCTGACGGGCTGGGCCCGATGCTGGACCTGCTCACCGTCGATGCCGGCGGTTCCGACGCGCTGCGGGCGCGACCCCGGGCCGTGTTCGATGTCTGCCCGTCCCCGCCGCTCGACTGGACCTCGTTCGCGTCGCGCTGTCTCATCGGGCTGGCGCGCGCCGGCGTGCCGGCCCAGATCGTGTCGATGCCGCTTGCCGGCGGGGCGGGACCGGTTGCCCTGGCCGGCTCGGTGGTCCAGCACGCGGCAGAATGCCTGGCCGGGATCGTGATCCACCAGGCGGCTGCCCCCGGTGCGCCGATCGTGTGGGGCGGCGCGCCGGCGATCCTCGACATGCGGATCGGTGCCACCCCGATGGGCGCCATGGAGACGGCGATGCTCGATGCCGCCAACGCGGCCGTCGGGCGGTCGCTGGGGCTGCCGACGCATGGCTACCTCGGCGCCACGGACGCCAAGGCAGTCGATGCCCAGGCCGGCATGGAAAGCGCGACGACCGCGCTCGTGGGGGCGCTGGCGGGGATCGACCTCATCTCCGGCGCCGGCATGCTCGATTCGCTGCGCTGCCAGAGCGCGGAGAAGCTGGTCATCGACGCGGAGGCGATCGCGAATGCGCTGCGCCTGGTACGCGGGATCGCGCTCCCGGAGGGGTCGCTCGGGCTGGACGCGATCCGCGAGGCCGGCTTCGCGGGGCGCTTCCTGGAGCTGCCCGAGACGCGGCGCCGGTTCCGCGAGGAGCAGCACGTTCCATCGGCGGTGGTCGACCGCGGCTCGCTGCGCGCGTGGCTGGATGGAGGCAGCCACGACATGTTCGCGCGGGCCAGGTCGCGGGTCGATGCGCTGCTCGCCGGAACCGCGCCCTCGGCGCTGGACCCGACGGCCGCGGCGGAGCTCGTCGGCCGGGTGGCGAGCGCGCTCCGGGCCGTGGGCTTCGACCGGCTGCCGGGCGTGGCTGGGGAGGCGGCGGCGGCCTCGAGGTAGTCGCCGCGCGAGTCCTCGCGGCGATCGGGACGGCCCGCCCGCGGCTGGACGCCCGCCCGCGGCTGGACGCCCGCCCGCGGCTGGACGGCCGGTGAAGGCCGCGGCCGTACAATCGAGGCGTGGAATCCCCTCCGCCGTGGCTCGCTGACGAGCCGCCCCTGCCCGACGCGCCCGCGCCCGAGGACGAGCCCCCGCACGCCGCGGCCGGGCCGGACCCACGCGCGCCGGAGCGCGACCGGGGCCTCGCCACGGGGATCGCGTCCCGCGAGGAGTTGGCCGCGACGATCACGGCGCGGCTGAACCCCGAGCAGGCCCGCGCCGTCACGACCACGGACGGGCCGCTCCTGATTCTCGCCGGCGCCGGGAGCGGGAAGACCAGGGTCGTGGCGCACCGCGTCGCCTACTTGATCGGCGTGATGGGCGTGGCGCCCTGGCGGATCCTGGCCGTGACGTTCACCAACAAGGCTGCGGCCGAGATGCGCGAGCGGATCGTGGCGCTGGTCGGCCCCGACGATGGCCGGAAGGTGGAGATGGGCACCTTCCACGCGGTCTGCGCCCGGATGCTGCGCCGGGACGGGATGGCGATCGGGCTCGATCCGCGTTTCGTGATCTACGACACGGACGACCAGCTGACGCTGATGAAGCAGGTCTTCCGCGATCTCGACGTGCCGCTCCAGGGCGGCCCGATCCGGCCGCGCGGCGTGCTCGAGGCGCTGTCCCGGGCGAAGAACGACCTGGAGGGGGCCGACGCGCTCGAAGAGGCGGCGACGACCCGCTACCAGGAAGATGTCGCGAAGCTCGCCGTGGCCTACGAGCGGCGCCTCCGCGAGGCCGGCGCGCTCGACTTCGACGACCTGCTCGGCCGGACCGTGCTGCTCCTCGAGACGCAGCCGGAGGTGCTCGCCCGCTACCAGGCGCGCTGGCGCTATCTCCACGTGGACGAATACCAGGACACGAACCGCGCCCAGTACCGGATCGTCCGGGCGCTTGCCGCCGCGCACCACAACCTGTGCGTGGTGGGCGACGACGACCAGTCGATCTATGCCTGGCGCGGGGCGGACCTCCGCAACATCCTCGACTTCGAGCGCGACGAGCCCGGCGCGACGGTGGTGAAGCTGGAGCGGAACTACCGGAGCACGCAGCTGATCCTGGAGGCAGCCCACGCCATCGTCGCCAACAACCTGGGCCGCAAGGAGAAGAAGCTCTGGACCGAGAAGGCGGCCGGTCGCCCCATCCAGCGCTTCGAGGCCTACGACGAGGAGGAGGAAGCCGAGTGGATCGCCCGGCAGGTCGAGGCGCTCCTCGGTGGTCGTGCGTCGTCGCTGACCCGCCGGGCAGACGAAGACGTGGCCTTTCATCCCAAGGACATCGCGGTCCTGTACCGGACGAATGCCCAATCCCGGGCGATCGAGGAGGCGTTCCTGCGCTATGGGATCCGCTACCAGCTCATCGGCGGGACGCGCTTCTACCAGCGCCGCGAGGTCAAGGACGCGCTGGCCTACCTGCGGCTCCTGCGCAGCGACCGCGACCGGGTGAGCTTCGAGCGCGTCATCAACGTGCCCCCGCGCGGCCTCGGCGACCGCTCGCTCGACGTGCTGCGAACCGCCGCCGACGAACCCGAAGCGACCTACTGGAGCGCCCTGGAGCGGGCTGCCGCGGACGGGCTGCTCATGCTGACCGGTCGCGCCCGGGGCGCCGTGGCGGACTTCGTGGCCCTTGTCCGGCGACTCCGGTCCCGGGTCGGGCTCCTGCCGCTGCCGGAGCTGCTCGACGATGTCCTGGAGGCCTCCGGCTACCGGGCGATGCTCGCGGACGGCACGGAGGAGAACGAGGAGCGCTGGCGGAACCTGCTCGAGCTTCGCTCGGTGACGACGCGCTACGACGACCTCGCGCCCGACGACGCGCTGGACCGCCTGCTCGAGGAAACGGCCCTGGTCGCCGACCAGGACAGCTACGAGGGCGACGCCGACGCGGTCACGCTGATCACGCTCCATGCGGCGAAGGGGCTGGAGTTCGGCGCCGTTTTCATCGGCGGCCTGGAGGAAGGGATCTTCCCGCACGCCCGGGCCCTGGCGGCGGAGCGCGAGCAGGACGACCCGCGCGAGCTCGAAGAGGAGCGCCGCCTTGCCTACGTCGGCATCACCCGGGCCAAGGAGCGGCTCTTCCTGTCGCATGCCTCGCGACGTGCCACGTGGGGTCCGGCGGGCGGCCCCGCCCTGCCGTCGCGATTCCTCTTCGAGATCCCCGCCGATCTCATGGAAGGCCCGCGACTGCTCCCCGGAGCCGCGGACCCGTACGACCTCGACCTCGCATTCGGGGCGCGGCGCTCGTCACGCCTGGGCGCGCGACCCGGCGGCGCGTGGCGCGCGAACAGCGGCCGGCCGGGCGCGCCCGCCGCCGGGGAGGACTTCCGGCCGTCCCGCGACCTGGCCGCCCGTCGCGCGGCGTTCGCGGCCGGTGCGCCGTCGGGCTCGCTCACGGCCCCGGCCCGCCACCACGCTCGCGACGAGGAGGCCGAGCCGCCGGATCACCCGGATGCCGACTTCCCGCTCGACGAGGTGCCGGTCCGCCTGCGGCCCGGGTCCGATGCCGGCATCGCGCCCCGACCTCTGGCCGGGACGGCTCGCGTGCGCGTCCCCGGGGAGCGGCTCTTTCGCGACGGCGACCGGGTGGTGCATGCCCGGTTCGGGGAGGGCATCGTCGTCACGTCCAAGCTCACCCGGGACGACGAGGAGGTTACCGTGGCGTTCCGCTCCGGTGGCGTGAAGACGCTCCTGGCCAGCATCGCGAACCTGGAGATCACCGGGTGAGCGACCCGAACCCACTTCTTGCCCGGCCCGGACCCGACGATCCCCGGCCGCTGACTCGACCTCGTCGCTGCCCGCGTGGTCTGCGGCCCGAACGGTAGACTCGGCAGCGCGATGACCACGCCCGGCCTGCCCGTCGACCCCGCGCTCGTGGCCGTGGCAGCCGGCCTTTCCCCGGACCTGGCAGAGCGGCGCCACGCGGCGATCGCCGTGGAGATCCGCGCGGCCAACCACGCCTACTACGTCGAGGACAGCCCGACGCTGTCCGACGCCGAGTACGACGCGCTCTTCCGCGAGCTCGTCGCGCTCGAGACGGCCTTCCCGGGGCTCGCCTCGCCGGACTCGCCGACGCGGAGCATCGGGAGCGGGCGCGGCCCGGACGAGAGCAGCCCGTTTGCCGAGGTCCGGCACGAGCGCCCGATGCTGAGCCTGGCGAACGCGTTCGGGGAGGAGGAGCTGCGCGCCTTCGATGCCCGTGTCCGGCGGGGCCTGGGCCTGCCCGCGGCCCCGGAGCCGGCGCCGGAGCTCCGCTACGTCGCCGAGCTGAAGATCGACGGCCTCGCGATCAGCCTGCGCTACCGGGAGGGGCGGTTCGTGCGCGGCGCGACCCGCGGCGACGGCGCGACCGGCGAGGACGTGACGGCGAACCTTCGGACGATCGCCGTGATCCCCGAGCGGCTTGCCGAGCCTGCCACGCTGGAGGTGCGCGGCGAGGTCTACATGCCCAAGGCCGAGTTCGCCCGAATCAACGCCGAGCGGGAGGGGGCGGGGCTGCCCCTCTACGCGAACCCGCGCAACAGCGGCGCCGGTTCGCTCCGCCAGCAGGATCCAGCCGTGACGGCGGGCCGTCGTCTCAGCTTCTGGGCCTACCAGCTCCACGAGGAGCCGCCTGCCCGAGCGGAGCTCGGCGCGGACGGTCCTGCGGGCGCGGGCGCAGGCGCGGGCTCCGGCGGTCCGTCGAACGCGGACGCGGGTGCCGGCGGCGCCGGTTCCATCGAGTCCCAGTCCGCGGCGCTTGGGCGCCTCGAAACCCTCGGGTTCCCGGTCAACCCGCATCGCCGGCCCGGCCTGGACATCGACGGCGTGATCGCCTTCCTTGCCCGCTGGCAGGAGGCCCGCCATGGCCTCGACTACGAGACCGACGGCGTCGTCGTGAAGGTGGATCGCTTCGACCAGCAGGCGCGGCTGGGGATGGTGGCGCGGGCGCCGCGCTGGGCGATCGCCTACAAGTTCCCGCCGGAGCAGGTCGAGACGGTGCTGGAGGAGATCGTCCCGTATGTCGGACGAACCGGGACGCTCACGCCGGTGGCGCATCTCCGTCCGGCCAGGGTGGCCGGCTCCACCGTCTCGCGGGCTACGCTCCACAACCTCGACGAGGTCCGCCGCAAGGACCTCCGGGTTGGGGACCACGTGATCCTCCAGAAGGCGGGCGACGTGATCCCGGAGGTCGTCCGCGCCATCCCGGAGCGGCGCACGGGCGCGGAGCGCGTCTTCGAGATGCCGGAGCGCTGCCCTGTGTGCGACACGCCGATCGTCCGAGATGAGGGTGCGGTCCGCCACTACTGCCCGAACCCAGCGTGCCCGGCTCGAGTCGCCCAGGAGTACGCGCACTTCGCCGGCCGCGGCGGCATGGACATCGAGGGCGCAGGGTGGGCCGTGCTCGAGCAGCTCCTCCAGCACGGCCTCATACGCTCCCGGGGTGACTTCTTCCGCCTTCGCGTCGAGGACCTCGAGTCGCTGGACCGGTTCGCCCGCAAGAGCGCGGAGAACCTCGCGGCGGCGATCGAGCGGGCACGCCGCCGGCCGCTCGCACGGATCCTGAACGCGCTGGGCATCCCCCAGGTCGGCGAGCAGACCGCGATCGACCTCGCGACCTGGCTGGCCGGCCGCGTTCGGCCCGCCGAGGGCGAGGCCATGGGCGGGCCGGATGGCTGGACGGAGCGGGTGGCCGCGGAGCTGCGCCGCGTCGCCGCGGAAGAGCCTGCCGCGTTCGAGGAGGTGCCCGGCGTCGGCGGGACCGTGGCGGCAAGCCTCGCCCGCTACTTCGCCGACCCGGCGACCGCGGGGATTCTCGACGACCTGGTGGCGGCCGGGGTGGAAGCGGAGCAGCCCGCGGCACGGCCGACGATCGGTGACGCCCCCGCGGGCGTCCTCTCCGGCAAGACGCTCGTGGTCACCGGCACCCTTCCAGGCCTCAGCCGGGCGGAGGCCGAAGAGGCGATCCGGGCCGCCGGCGGAAAGGCGGCAGGGTCCGTCTCCCGCAGGACGGATTACCTTGTCGCCGGCGAGAGCGCTGGCTCGAAGCTGCAGAAGGCGCAGGAGCTCGGCGTCCCGGTCCTTGACGAGGACCGGTTCCGTGCGCTCCTGGCAGGCGAGGAGGCATCCACGTGACGGAGCGTACGGATCCGGCAGGGCGCGTGAGCGGAGAAGAGCTCGCCGACCCGCAGGCCTACCAGCGCCGCCTCGTCGGCCTCGTCGGGTACGACGACCCGGCCGCGGTCCAGGCCACGGCGGGCGCCGCGTGGCGCGCGCTCGTTGCCGAGGCCGGCTCCGACCTCCGGGCTCGGCCTGCGCCCGGGGAGTGGTCGGTGATCGAGTGCCTCGGCCACGCTGTCGACGGGGAGCTCGTGATGAGCGGCCGCTACCGCTGGGCCCTCGCCGAGGACGACCCGGAGATCGTGGGCTACGACCAGGATCGATGGGTGGCGGCGCTCGACCACGGTCGGGCCGACCCCGAGGAGCTTCTTCGCCTGTTCGACGTCCTGCGCGCCTCGAACCTCGCGCTCTGGAACGCGACGACGCCGGGCGGCCGGGCGCGCACCGTGCGTCACCCGGAGCGCGGCCCGGAATCGCTGGGCCTGATGTTCACGCTGACCGCCGGTCACGACCGGTTCCACCTTGCCCAGGCGCGCCGGGCGCTGGCGGCGGTGCGAGCGGGCTGATCGGCGCGCCCGGTCCCTGCGGGCCCGCCCCGGCGGTCGGCTATCATCGAGGTCCATGGGGACCCTCTCGCGCGGCGACGTCGAGCATGTCGCGCACCTCGCCCGTCTTGGCCTTGCCGCCGATGAGCTCGCCCGGCTCGAGGTCCAGCTCAACCACATCCTGGACCAGTACGCGGTGCTCGTCCGCCTCGATACGGACGCCATCCCGCCGACCGCCCAGGTGATCGAGCTGGAGAACATCCTCCGCGAGGACGCGGCGCGGCCATCGCTCGAGCGGGCCGAGGCGCTGGCGAACGCCCCAGAGCAGGACGGGCGCTACGTCAGCGTGCCGGCGATCCTGGGCGGCGACTGAGCGCGCCGTGCCGGACCCCGGGCTCACCCGCCTGACCGCGGTCGCGATGAGCGACCGGCTCCGCGCCGGCGACCTCTCGTCGCGCGAGCTCGTGGATGCCCACCTTGCGCGTGCCGAGCGCGAGAACCCCGCCCTGAATGCGTGGCTGGTCATCGACGGGGCGGGCGCCCGCGCCGCCGCTGACCAGGCGGATGCCCGGCTCGCCGAGGCGCGTCGGGGCGGAGCCGCGACGCGTGCCGCGCTGCACCCGCTGTGCGGGGTGCCGGTCGGCCTCAAGGATCTCGTCTCGGTGCGGGGCGGCCAGTGCACGGCGGGCTCACGCATCCTGGCCGGGTACGTCGCCCCGTACGACGCCCACATCACGGAGCGGCTGCGCGCTGCCGGTGCGGTGATCCTGGGCAAGCTCAACATGGACGAGTTCGCGATGGGCTCGTCCACGGAGCATTCGGCCTACGGCCCGACCGCCAACCCGTGGGACCTGGGCAGGGTGCCGGGCGGCAGCTCGGGGGGATCGGCCGCCAGCGTCGCGGCGGGCCACGTCCCGCTCAGCATCGGGACGGACACCGGTGGCTCCGTCCGCCAGCCGGCCGCGATGACCGGCGTGGTGGGGATGAAGCCGACCTACGGGCGGGTGAGCCGCTACGGGATCGTCGCCTTCGCCTCCTCGCTGGACCAGGTCGGCCCGTTCGGGCGCACCGCGCGCGACGCCGCGATGCTCCTCCACGCGATCGCCGGTCGTGACGAGCGGGACTCGACCTCGGCGCTGCGGCCCGTCCCGGAGGAGCTGCTCCACCTGCCCGCGGCGGACGACGAGGCCGCCGTCCGGCTGCGGGGCGTTCGCCTGGGCCTGCCGCGGGAGTACTTCGTGGCGGGCATGGAGCCGGGCGTGGAGGCGTGCATCCGCGAAGCGGTGGCCGCTCTGGCGGCCGCGGGCGCGGAGATCGTCGACGTCAGCCTGCCCCACACGGACTACGGCCTGGCCACCTACTACATCGTCGCCCCCGCAGAGGCATCCGCGAACCTTGCCCGCTACGACGGGATCCGCTTCGGCCACGCCGTCCGGGGGGGTGACGTGCTGGCCAACTACGTCGCGACCCGCGGCTCCGGCTTCGGTCCCGAGGTCAAGCGCCGGATCATGCTCGGCACGTATGCGCTCTCGGCCGGCTATTACGACGCCTACTACCTGAAGGCCCAGAAGGTCCGGACGCTCATCAAGGCGGACTTCGACGCGGTCTTCGCGAGCGGGATCGCCGCCCTCGTCGCCCCGGTCAGCCCGTTCGTCGCCTGGCCGTTCGGCGCCAGGCTGGACGATCCCGTGGCGATGTACCTTGCCGACGTCTGCACGCTGCCGGTCAACATGGCCGGCCTCCCCGGGATGAGCATCCCGGCCGGGCTCTCCGACGGCCTGCCGGTGGGGCTCCAGCTGATCGGACCAGCCTGGAGCGAGCTGGCGCTCTTCCGCCTCGCGCGAGCCTACGAGGCGATCACGGCAGGCGCGGCCTGGCGCGGCATGGAGCCGTCCGGCCTGGCAGCCCTGCGCGGACAGGAGGTTAGCGTTCCATGACGATCCCCGCGGCGCGCGTCCCGCTGGCGGAACGTGCCCTCTCCGCGCGCGTGCGGGCGGTCCCCCCGTCCGGCATCCGGCGCTTCTTCGACATCGCCGCGACCATGGAGGACGTCATCAGCCTTGGGGTGGGGGAGCCCGACTTCGCGACGCCGGACCAGGTGATCGAGGCGGGGATCGCGTCGCTTCGCGCGAAGCGGACCCACTACACCAGCAACTACGGGACGCTGGAGCTTCGCGTCGCCATCTCCGAGCACCTTGCGCGGCGCTACGGCGTGCGCTACGACCCGGCGACGGAGATCCTCGTGACGGTCGGAGCGTCCGAGGCGGTCGACCTGGCGCTCCGCGCGACGATCGACCCGGGCGACGAGGTGATCCTCCACGAGCCGTCGTATGTCGCCTACGTCCCGGCGGTGGTCTTCGCCGGCGGGATCGTTCGTCACGTTGCGACGCGGTTCGAGGACGACTTCGCGCTGGATCCCGGCGCCGTGGCCGCGGCGGTGACGCCCCGGACGAAGGCGCTGTTCCTGGGGTTCCCCTGCAACCCGACTGGTGCCGTCCTCCCGGAGGCGGTCCAGGACGAGCTGGCGCGGATCGCGGTCGCGAACGATCTCCTCGTCTATTCGGACGAGATCTACGACCGCCTCTCCTACGGCGGCTACCGCCACCGGGCGATGAGCGCGCTGCCCGGCATGCGCGAGCGCACGATCCTCATGGGCGGCTTCTCGAAGGCCTACGCCATGACGGGCTGGCGGGTCGGGTACCTGTGCGCCCCGGCCGCGATCCTCGAGGGGGTCGTCAAGGTTCACCAGTACGGGATCATGTCGGCGCCGACCATGGCCCAGGACGCGGCGCTTGCCGCGCTCCTCACCGCGGAGGCAGACGTCGAGGCGATGCGCGCCGAGTACGACCGCCGGCGCCGCCTCATCGTCGACGGCCTCAACGAGATGGGCCTCGCCACGTTCGAGCCGCGCGGCGCGTTCTACGCGTTTCCGCGGATCACCTCGACCGGCCTCGACGACAACGCGTTCGTGGAGCAGCTCATCAACGAGGAGCACGTCGCCGCCGTCCCCGGCAGCGCCTTCGGACCGTCCGGCGCGGGCCACGTCCGGATGTGCTACGCGACGAGCTACGACAAGCTCCAGGAAGCGCTCGTGCGGATCGGGCGGTTCGTGGGCCGGCACCAGGCGTAGCGGCCGGAACCTCCTCGCGCGGCGCGCGGCAGGCCTACCGGGATCGGGAGCCCGGCGCGTCGTTGGGTTCGAGCGGGTCCGGGGTGGCGGTTTCGCGCTTGGCCCGGTACATCGCCACATCGGCGGCCCTGAGCAGCCCCTCGGCGTCCCGGCCATCGTCGGGATACAGGCCGATCCCGATGCTGACCGTGACCGCCGCGTCGCCGCCCGGCAGCGCGAACGGCGTGCCCACAGCCGTGCGGATCTTGTCGGCGAGCGCGATCGCATCGGGGCCCGCCCGGAGCGCGTCCGCGAGGATCACGAACTCGTCGCCGCCGATGCGGGCGACGGTGTCCGCCGCTCGAAGGCTCCCGGTAAGCCGCTCCGCGACCCCGCGGAGCACCAGGTCGCCGACGTCATGCCCGCGCGAATCGTTGATCCGTTTGAAGCCGTCCAGGTCGATGAAGAGGATCGCGAAGCTCACCTTGTACCGCTCCGCCCGGACAAGGAGCTGGTTCAGGCGGTCGAACATGAGGAAGCGATTCGGCAGCCCGGTCAGGGTGTCATGGGTGGCCAGGTGCTCCAGCGTCATCTCGGCGCGCTTGAGCTCGTTGATATCCCGCGTGATGCCCAGCAGCCCCACGACATTGCCCGCCGCGTCGTGGAGCGGCGACTTCGTGGTCAGCGTCCAGTTGACCTGGCCGCCTTCCAGGCGCCGGCTCTCGGTCAGGCCGACGATCGGCTCGTCGGTCTCCATGATCCTCGTGTCGTCGAGCATGGTCATCTCGCCGAACTCCTGGCCGAATAGCTCGATGTCGGTCCTGCCGATGAGCTCCTGCGGATCTGCGTGCCCGAGGTCGAGCGCCATCTTCCGGTTCACACGCACCAGCCGGCACTGGCGATCCTTGAAATAGATGCTGTCGACCATCGTCTCCATCAGGGAGCGAAACAGGAAGCCATCGTCGAGGGAGACGTCCGGCGACACGGTCACCACCTTCCGACGCGGATGAGCCCTGAGCACCGCCGCGGCCGACGTCGATGGGTGACCGGCGGCGCTCCAATTGCGCGCAATAGTGGACCGTCGGCCGGCGAGCGGTGGGGCCGCCGTGCAGTCGCGCACGGTCGTCGTCCGACTGGCCGGAACCTTCTCCTGCGCTCTCCGCTCAGCGCAGGGTGACGTCGACCGTCACGAGCCTCGTGCCAGGCCGCGGCAGCGGGACGACGGATCCCGGCACTGGCCGCCCGTCCACCGCAAGGGAGACCGCGTGCCCGGGGCCGTCGCGGTGCACCCGGATCTCGTGGGTCACGCCCCGGAACTCGCGCCGCGCCTCGAACCCGGGCCACGCTGCCGGGATCACCGGCGCGATCAGCAGCCCCTCGTACGTCGGGCGGATCCCCAGGATCCACTGGGTCGCGGCAACGAATGCCCACGCCGCAGTCCCCGTCAGCCAGGCGTTGCGGGCCATCCCGAACTGGGGATGCGCCGAACCGCAGATGTTCTGGGAGTACACGTACGGCTCGGCCCGGAACACGTCGGAATCGGTTCGCGCCAGGGGGAGGATCCGCCGGTAGTGCGCGCAGGCGTCATCGGCCCGCCCGAGCCTGGCCGCGGCGATGATCAGCCACGTGTTGGCGTGGCAGAAGATGCCGCCGTTCTCCTTGGCGCCGGGCGGATAGGTGGAGGTTCCGCGCACGCGGTCATCCCCGCCGTCGTAGGGGGGCCACAGGAGTGCCGTCCCGAACGGTGTCTCCAGGAGCGCCGTGACGGAGTCGAGGGCGCGCGCCGCGCGCTCCGGCGGGGCGACCTCGCCGATGATGGACCAGGTCTGCGGGTTCAGGTTGATCCGATGCACCGTCTCGCTCGCCACGCCGATGGGTCGGCCGTCGTCGTCGAACGCGCGCGCATACCACGAACCGTCCCAGCCGACGTCGTTCACGCAGGTCGCCATCTCCCGGTGGAGGTCGGCGCACCGCGCCGCGTCGTCGGAGCGGCCCAGGTGGCGGCTCAGGTCGGCCAGGTCGAGGACGGCCCGGCAGAACTGCATCGCGCACCAGACGCTCTCCGCCTTGCCCGACCCGTGGTCGACGTTGAGCGTGTCGTCCCAGTCGGCGAAGCCGGCCCGCGGGAGGCCGTGCGGGCCGCGATTGGCGAGCGTGAACGCGACCGCGCGCTGCATATGCGCCCGGATCGTGCCGGCGTCCCCGTCGGCCCACGGAGCGCGCTCGTCCAGGTAGCCCAGATCGCCGGTCTCGCGAAGGTAGGCGCACGTCGCGAGGACCAGCCAGAGATGATCGTCCGAGAACCACTGGGGCCAGCCGGGAAACTCGGCGGCGAGTCCTGGCCCGCCTTCGCCGGAGAGCGGGAAGATCTGGTGCCAGGCGTGGCCGTCGCGGAACTGGAGGCTCCACGTGCGGGTCAGCGTCCGGCGCGCCTGCCCGGGCAGGCTGTGCATCGTCCCGAGCGTGTCCTGGGCGGAGTCGCGCGTGCCCATGCCGCGCCCCAATCCCGTCTCGTACCCGGACACGAAGCGCGACCAGTTGAGCGTCGTCCGGCACTGGACCTGGTTCCAGACGTTCAGCATCTCGGTCATCTCGGGGTCCGGCGTCGTGACGGTGAAGCGCCCCAGGTATGCGCGCCAGTCGGCTCGGAGCTCGTCGAAGGCGCCCTCGACCGCGGCCTCGTCGCGATAGCGCGCGATCACGGCGCCGATCTCCTCCGGATGGTCGGTCAGGCCCAGCATGAAGACGAGCCGGCGTTCCTCGCCCGGGCCCAGCGAGACGTCGTGGCAGAGCGAGCCGATGGAGTTGCCACGGGGGGAGCCAGCGTTGGTCGGCTCGCCGGTCTCGACCACGACGGGCGAGGCGAGGTCGCGGCACCGACCCACGAAGGCCTCGCGGTCGCCGGTCCAGCCGGACGGGGGCTCGCTCGCGGCGAAGAACGTGGTCGTCGGGCGGAACCGGGTGGAGGCGAGGATCGCGCTGCCCTCGAGCCGGCTCGTGACGATGTGCTGGGACCAGTCCAGGTTCTGCTGGTCGCTCAGGCTGTCGACGTACCCGAACTCGGCGTAGGAGAACGTGCGCAGTCGCCGCACGCCGGTGCCCGCGTTCCGGAGGCGCAGCACCCACAGCTCGCACGGGCAGGGCCCATCGGCGTTGGCGGGCGGGACGAAGTAGAGCGCCTCGGTCTCGATCCCGTCGAGCGCGCTCCGGATGCGCGTGTAGCCGGGGCCGTGCCGGCACTCGTACGCATCGAGGTGGCCCCGGACGGGCTGCCACGTCGCGCTCCAGAAGCGCCCGGTCGCCTGGTCGCGGAGGTAGACGTAGCGGCCGGGCTGGTCGGCCGGGATCGCGTTGTACCGGTAGCGGGTTGCGCGCCGTTCGCGTGGGTCCCGGTCGAACGAGAAGCCACCCGCGGTGTTCGAGATGATGCCGCCGTATCCGCCCTGGCCGATGTAGTTCAGCCATGGCGTGGGCGTATCGGGCCGGCTGACCACGTACTCGTGCGTCTCGGTGTCGAGATGGCCGTACGGGGAGGCCGCCGGTCGATCCTCGACCGATCTCACGGAGTCGCCTCGACGAAGGCCACCACCTCGACCTCAGCTCCCGGCACGGCGGGCAGTGGCACGAGGTTCCCGTCGATCGGCCGACCGTCGACCCGGAGCCGTGTCACGCGGCCGGAGGCGCCCGGCGCCTTCTGGACGGCGATCCGGTACGTGGCGCCCCGGAAGCGCCGCGTCACCGTGAAGCCGCCCCAGGCCGTGGGGACGCACGGGTCGATCCGCAGGCCGGCGTGCTCGGGCCGGACACCCAGGATCCACTGGCTGATCGCGACGAAGTTCCAGGCAGCGGTCCCCGTCAACCAGGTGTTCTTCGCCTCGCCCGGTGTCGCCGCGTCCTTCCCCGCGATCATCTGGGCGTACACGTACGGCTCCCCGCGATGGACCTCCGAGCGGTCCTCCCGTGCCGATGGGTTGATCCTCAGGTAGTAGTCCAGGGCCCCATCCCCGTTGCCGACCATGGTCTCGGCGATCATCACCCAGGGGTTCGTGTGGCAGAAGACGCTGGCATTCTCCTTGTACCCGCCGGGGTAGGTGGAGATCTCGCCGAGGTGCGGGTAGTAGCGGGTGAACGGCGGCTGGAGCACGACGATCCCCTCCGGCGTCGCCAGGCGCTCCCGGACGGAGTCGAGCGCCCGCCGGGCCCGCCCGTCGTCGAGACCCAGGCCGGCGAGGACGCACATGCCCTGCGGCTCGATGAAGATCTGGCCCTCGTCGTTCTCGGCAGAGCCGACGGGCCGGCCGAAGAAGTCGTACGCCCGGCGGAACCAGGCGCCGTCCCAGCCGTGCCGTGCGACCGCAACGCCCATCTCTGCCGCGGCCGAGATGCAACGCGCGGCCTCGGCCGCGTCAGCACGGAGCGCGGCGATCTCGACCATCTCGCCTGCCGCCAACACGAACAGGCCGGCGATGAAGACCGACTCGGCGACGCCGCCGCTCCTGTTCTCGGTCGTCTGGAACGACTCGCCGGGCGTCTCCGAGAAGCAGTTCAGGTTCAGGCAGTCGTTCCAGTCGGCCCGGCCGATCAACGGCAGGCGGTGCGGTCCGAGGCGGGCCAGGGTGTATTCGATCGAGCGCTGGAGATGCTCGTAGAGCGGGCGCTCCGTGCCCGGCTGGTTGTCGAAGGGCAGGGCTTCGTCGAGGATTGCCGCGTCGCCGGTCTCCTTGAGGTAGGCCGCCACCGCGAGCACGAGCCAGAGCGGGTCGTCGTTGAACCCCGAACCCACCGCGTCGTTGCCGCGCTTGGTGAGCGGCTGGTACTGGTGATAGGCGCCACCGGTCGGCAGCTGCGTGGAGGCAACGTCGAGGAGCCGTTCGCGGGCCCGGGCCGGGACCAGGTGGACGAAACCCAGCAGGTCCTGGGTCGTGTCGCGGAAGCCCATCCCGCGGCCGATGCCCGACTCGAAGAGCGACGCCGAGCGCGACATGTTGAACGTGACCATGCACTGGTAGGCGTTCCAGAGGTTGACCATCCGGTCGACGTGGTCGTTCCCCGTGGTGGCCTGGTAGGTCCCGAGCAGCTCGGTCCAGCGGGTCCGCAGCGCCTGGAACGCCTCGGCCACCACGGCGGGCTGCAGGAACCTGGCGATGGTCGGCCGAACGCGCCGCTTGTCGATGGTCTGCGACCCGGGCGGGTCGAATTTGGCGTCCGCCGGGTTCTCGGCGTAGCCGAGCAGGAAGATGACGTCCTTCGTCTCACCGGGGTCGAGCTCGAGCCGGACATGGTGTGAGCCCGAGGGCTGCCAGCCGTGGGCGATCGAGTTGGACGACGCGCCCCGTTCGACCGCGATCGGCCGATCCCAGCTGCGGTATGGCCCCAGGAAGGCGTCCCGCTGCGTGTCGAACCCGGCGAGCGGCTCGGAGCAGGCGAAGAACGCGAAGTGGTCGCGCCGCTCCCGGTACTCGGTCTTGTGGTAGATGACGCCGTCCTCCACCTCGACCTCGCCGACGGAGTAGTTCCGCTGGAAGTTGG
>CAZKXK010000013.1:8862-20492 GCA_964556585.1 uncultured Anaerolineaceae bacterium | reverse complement strand
ACGTGCTGGTGACCGGGTCGTCGACCGCACCGACGGCCGTGGCGAAGGCTGCGATGCCATCGAACGTCGAGTCCGCCCTGTCCCTGGCCGCGGAGGCCGCACGCCTATCCGACGCCGGTCTCTCACCGGCGGCCGTCACCTCGGCCATGGCCCTGGTCCCGGTCCAGCTGCTGCAGCCCCCCAATCCCAAGAACACCGAGAACCTGTTCGCCAGCCTGGCTCTCGGCATCCTGCTCTGGATCGCGCTCGGCCAGTACGGGAACATGGTGGCCCAGGGCGTGGTCGAGGAGAAGGCGACGCGGATCATGGAGATCCTGCTCGCCACGATCCAGCCGAGCCGCCTGCTCGCGGGCAAGGTCATCGGGATCGGCCTCGTCGGCCTCCTGCAGCTCACGATCGTGGGCGCGGCCGCGCTCGTCGCGGTCCAGGTGACCAATGTCGCCGCGATCCCGGCCCTCGGCGTGGCCTCGATCCTGGCCGATATCCTCTGGTTCCTGCTCGGCTTCCTCTTCTACGCCACTGCCTATGCCGCGGTCGCCTCCCTCGTCTCGCGCCAGGAGGAGGTCCAGGGCGCCGTCGCGCCGATCTCGATCTTCCAGATCGCGGGGTACCTGCTCATGTACGCCGCGCTGCCGAATCCGAGTGGCCCCCTGGCCACGGTGTGCTCGTTGCTGCCGCCGTTCGCCCCCATCGTCATGGCCGTGCGGATGGCGGACACCGACGTGCCGTTCTGGCAGGTCGGCCTGGCGGTCGCGCTGATCGTGGCATCCATCGTCGGCCTGACCTGGCTCGCCGGCCGCATGTACAGCAATGCCGCGCTCCACCTCGGCACGCGGGTGCGCTTCATGGATGCGTTTCGTGGGTGACGCTCGTGGGCAGGTTCAGCATGTTCGAGCCCTGTCGGGCCGCAGCGATCGGAGGACGAATCAGATGCCGCCTCGTGTAAGAGCCCATCCATTCTTGACCCTGATGGCGGTCGTCTCCGCGGTCCTCATCGTGGTCGGCCGCGTCAACCGCGACCTCTGGTGGGGCGACGGGGTCTTCGTCGCCGGAATCGCGGTGCTCGTGGTTGCGGGCGCCCTCTTCCTGCTCTCGACAAGGAAGTGATCGAGGCGACCTCGTGTCGGCGGAGGTCGTGCTCGCGATGGGCCGCCCGCTCGCGATGGGCCTCCCGCTCGCCACGGCGGCCCGCTTGACGGCGCTCGCCGGCCGGATCGACACGAACGCCGTCCTGCGCTCGAGACGCCGTGTGCCGCTGCGGAAGGCGTTGCGAGTCAGATAGACCGGGCGGCGGTCGTGCGGAGCCGCCCCGAAAGTCGTGCGAAGCCGACCGGAAAGGAGATCGAGGGAGATGGGATCACGGGCAGCCACCCTGCTCTACCTGGTCGTGATGATCGCGGTCGTGGTCGGGGTGGACTGGCGGTTCCTCAGACGCCACCTCTGGAGGCGGCTGGCCGTGAACGTCGGCATCGTCCTGGTGTTCCTGGCGGTCTACGGGGTATTCGTGCATCAGCCGTGAGCGCTGCGGTGACGCAGACGCCGCCCCCGGGGGCGTCAGACCCCGACCGGCTCCCGAACGAGCACGACGGTCGTCCGGCCGAGTCGGGGCTCCTCGAAGACGACGAGCAGCTTGGCGAGCCTGGTGGGAACCCCCAGCTGTGCGCGGAGGTCGGCGTCCTCGTAGGGCTGCACGTGCTCGCGTGCCCGGCGCAGCCCCTCGTCGAGATCGGTCACGATCTTCTGGCTGCCGACGACGAGGATCACGCGCCCCGCCCCGGACGCGTACGGCCCGATCTGGCTCCCCGCGTACGAGACGGCGACGAGCGCCCCGTCGTCGGTGATCGCCTGCACGCTGCCCAGCATCACGTCCGGCGCGGCGACGAGCTTGCGGATCTCGCGGCCCTGGGTGGCCCGGTCCATCGCCAGGTAGCGCGGCCGGAGGGGATCGTAGCGGCCGGACGTGAGCAGCTCCGGCGTCAGCCCGATCTCGTCGAGCGTCCGCGACTTGCCCCAGTGGACCTCGGTGCCGTCGGGGATCATCGCGAGGACCCGGGCGCGCGCCTCGGCCCCGGTGTCGACCACGATGGCCTCGATGCTGTGCCGCTCGAGGGCTGCCGCGACGCGGGCGATCCGTTCGTCCGGGGCGGGGGCGGTGAATGGGGCGAACGGCGCTGGTTCGACGAGCTCGTGGATCACGGAAGGGTCTCTCGCCTGGATCATTGCGTACGCAACTATATACCGGGCGGGCGGGGCGCGCAGGCGCGGTCACCTGCACCCCGCGTCCGGCCGCCCCGAGCGCCCGAGCCGACATCGGCGTGTCCTGCAACACTGCGACCATGACGCCACCCGACGCCGCAGCGGCCGCACCCGCCGCCGCAGGCGTGCCGTCCCCCGGGTCGCCCCAGCCCGAACCCGTGATCGTCACCCACGGCCTCGTCAAGCGGTTCGGGTCGACGGTCGCCCTGGCGGGACTCGACCTGACGGTCGGCCGGGGCGAGGTCTTCGGCTTCCTGGGTCCCAACGGGGCGGGCAAGACGACCGCCGTGAAGCTGCTGGTCGGGCTGACGTCGCCCACGTCTGGTTCCGGGCGCCTGCTCGGCGCGCCGCTCGGAGATCGCGACGCGCGCCGCCGCCTTGGCTACCTGCCCGAGCTCTTCCGCTACCAGCCCTGGCTCACCGGGCGCGAGGTCCTGCGCCTCCATTGCGAGCTGGCGCGACTCGAGCGCGGCACGTGGCGCGGCGAGATCGAGTCAGCGCTCGAGACGGTGGGGCTGGCGGGTCGAGGGGACGACCGGGTCGCGACGTACTCGAAGGGCATGCAGCAGCGCCTGGGTCTCGGCGTGGCGCTCCTCGGCCAGCCGGAGCTGGTCCTGCTCGACGAGCCGACCTCGGCCCTCGACCCGGTTGGCCGCCAGGACGTGCGGCACATCATCGCCGGCCTTCGGGGGCGCGGCGTGACCGTCTTCCTCAACTCGCACCTGCTCGGCGAGGTGGAGCGCATGTGCGACCGCGTGGCGATCGTGGACCGTGGCCGGGTCGTTGCGTCGCAGCCCGTCTCGGAGCTCGTCGCCGCCCGATCGGTCCGCGTCCAGGTGCGCGGCCTCGGACCGGCCGAGCGGGCCTCGCTCGCACGTTTCGGGCGGATGTCCCAGGAGGAGGGGTGGCTGGTCTTCACCGACGTGGACCCAGAGCGCGTGCCCGACATCGTCGCCGCCATCGTGGCCGCGGGCGGCCGGGTGGCAGCGGTGCTCCCGGGCCGCGAGTCGCTCGAGGAACGCTTCTTCGAGCTCCTCGCCGAGGGACGCGCGTGAGCGGGGCGCCGCTGGCTGCTCGCGCCCGGCGGGATTCGCTGGCCGACGACCTGGCTGGGATCGCAACGATCGCCCGGCTGTCGCTGTTCGAGGCGCTCCGCCGTCGGCTCCTGTGGGCCCTGGTCGGCCTGACGACGCTGCTCGCCATCGTCACGGCCTGGGCCTTCCAGCGCCTGCTCGAGGCCTCGCCGTTACCCCCGGAGGAGACCCAGCTGGCCGTCTCGCAGCTCCTCGTCCTGGTTGCCTTCATGTTCAGCTTCGTGCTGGCGATGACCGCGGTGTTCGTCGGCTCGCCGGCCATCGCCGGCGAGGTGGAGTCCGGAGAAGCGCTCGCGATCCTTGCCCGGCCGATCCGGCGCGCCGACGTCGTGCTCGGGCGCTGGCTTGGCTTCGGGATCGTCGTGGTGGCCTACGGGGTGCTCGCCGGCCTTGGCGAGATCGGGGCCGTCGCGCTCACGACCGGCTACCTGCCCCCGCACCCGCTCCTCGCCGCGGGCTACGTGGCGCTCGAGGGCCTGGTGCTGCTCACGCTGGCCGTGCTCCTGAGCACGCGCCTGGGCGTCATCACCGGGGGAGCCATCGCGGTCGTGCTCTACGGGATCAACTGGGTCATGGGCGTGGTCGGCGCGGCAGGCGCGATCCTCGGCAACGACGCGATCCGGACAGCCGGCACGCTCAGCCGCCTCATCATGCCCACGGACGTTGCCTGGCGTGGCGCGATCGCGAGCCTCGAGCCGCCCGCGGCCCTCCTGTCATCGCTGGGGCGAGGCAGCACGATCTTCGCCATCAACCCGTTCTATGCCGCCGCCGCGCCTCCGGCCGACCAGCTTGTCTACACGGGCGCCTGGATCGTGGTCGGCCTCGCGGTGGCGATTGCCCTGTTCTCGCGCCGGGAGCTGTGACCGAGCGCGGCCGCTCAACGCGCGTCGATCTGGGCCAGGCGCTCACGCACGATCCGGGCCACCAGGTCGACCGGCAATGGGTGCTCCGGCGTGAACCGGATGGTCCCCTTCGCCGTGGCAAAGCCCGCCAGCTCGTCCCGGTGCGCCTCGACCAGCCCCGAGCTCATCGGGAAGAAGGAGCAATGCGCCTTGAAGGCGGTGTACGAGACGAGGGCCCTGCCGTGGTACCGGAACGCGGGCATGCCGTAGCTGATGGTCTCCTCGGCCCCCGGCGCTGCCGCGGCGATCGCCGTGCGGAGTGCCTGCAGTGCGGCGCGCTGGTCCGCCGGGAGGGCGGCGAGCCTGGCATCGATCTGGGCGGTCGCTGACGTGGCGCTGGTCATCTTATGGCCTCCTGCGGTTGCGGCGCGATGTGCGACAGGACCTTCTACCACCGATCGGCGCCAGGCGGTACCCACGGGCCCTCAGGAGGTGCCGGGGACCCCCGGCCGCTGCGGCGGAGCCCCGAACAGGCCACCGGCATCGCCGCGGGGAACGCGCACGAGCAGCGCGCCGGGCTCGGCCCGCACGCGGTAGCTGGAGCGCGTCCCCGGCGAGCGCGGGCGCCGAACGGGCGTGCCGTCGACCTCGATCGGAACGTCGGCGTCCGCCGCGATCTCCACCTCGGCGCCCCGGAACCGGGGAGCGACGCCATCGGGATGGCCGCGCGCCGCGAGGGCCCAGGCGAGCCTCGCGCTGGCGCCCGGATCTCCCCAGGGCACGATCGTCACGTCGAGCAGCCCGTCGTCGGCGACCGCGTCGGGCGCGACCCGGATGACGTTGGCGTACCGGCGCGTGTTCGCGACCACGACCTCGGCGGCGGTGCCCTCCCAGGCGTCGATGCCGTCCACCCGCACGCGCCCCCGGAAGGGCCGATAGGACGGGATCGCGCGGAGCGCGCCGAGCGCGATGCCGATGGCGCCCAGGCGTCGCTTGAGCCGCGCGTCGGTGCGCTCGAGGGCGAGCCCGTCGATCCCGAACCCGGCCACCAGCATGAAGCGCAGCCAGCCGCCGTCCGCCGCGGTCAGCCGGCCGAGGTCCATCGCGCGGACCTCGCCGGTCACGATCGCCCGCGCGGCCGCCTCCGGCGTTCCCGCCGAGGCAAGCTCGTGGGCCCACAGGTTGGTCGTGCCTCCCGGCAGCACCGCCAGCGGAACGGTGCTGCCGGCGAGACCCGACGCGATGTCGCGCAGCGTCCCATCGCCGCCCGCGGCGATGAGCAGGCCGCAGCCCGCGTCGAGGGCGTCGCGGACCTGCTCCGCGGCCTGGCGTTGACCACCCCGATGCACCACGTCCACGTCCCAGCCGGCCGACCGGAAGACCGGGAGGACGCGTTCCACCGGGTAGGGTCCGCGGTACGAGCGGGGGTTGTCGATGATCCGAGCGCGCACGTCAGCTACCTCCGGAGCGCGCTCCATGAGCGGCCGACGGGTGAGTCGTCGGCGACCCTGGCAAGCAGCGCCTGGGCCGCCGCCGCATGGGTCACGACGTAGTACGACACGTAGGCGTAGGCCACCCCGCCGATGCAGTCGATGAGCCAGTGGTCGCCCGTGTACATGACGGAGAACGCGACGACCAGCATGTACGCGAACGCGAGCCAGCCGATCCTGCCGAACGAGCGGCGGAGCACCAGGAACGTGAGGAACGGATACCCCACGTGGAGCGATGGCCAGGCCGCGACCCCGTTCGGGTTCACGCCGTAGAACGCGTACGTATAGATGTAGTCACCGGAGAAGCCGAGCGCGCTCGCGAGGGTGTTGAAGGCGCCCGGCTTGAGGTACGAGATGGCTGGTGCCCCGTTCGGCCCGTTGAGCATGCCCGCCTGCGCGGCGTACCAGGGCGGGGCCGCGGGCATGATCACGAAGGTCACGAACGCCGACAGGCTCAGGATGATCAGCGCGGCGACGAAGTCGTAGTAGTGCGCGCGCCGCCCCACCCACAGCACGAATCCCGTCACCAGCGGCAGCGCGAAGTGAAGCATGTAGACGACGGTCGCGACCTCGGCGATGACGTCGACGCCGGTGGCCGGATGCAGGGCCGACTGCAGCAGCTCGGTCGGCACCTGCCCGAACGAGATCAGCCGCTCGGCCGTGACCATGTCGGCGATGTGCACCGGGAACCCGACGTTGTCGGCCAGGCCGCGCATGAGCTCGTAGGCGAGCAGGAGCACGAGGAAGGGCAGCCAGTCGCGCAGGAACAGGCGTCCGCGACCCAGCAGGACCGCGCCGAGGCCGAAGGCCACCACCATCACGTCGGGCGTGACCTCGACACCCCGGAAGAACATCAGGAGCAGGACCAGCGCGCTGTAGCCGAGCACGCCCGCGATGAGCAGGCG
Organism: uncultured Anaerolineaceae bacterium; assembly: GCA_964556585.1. Lineage (GTDB taxonomy): Bacteria > Chloroflexota > Limnocylindria > Limnocylindrales > CSP1-4 > CTSoil-043. The sequence continues at coordinate 13,905 of CAZKXK010000013.1, read as the reverse complement.
CTCGTTGCGCCGCCCGGGCGACGGCATGGCGCGCGCTTCGGATTCGGCCCCCGGCAGCGCGCCCGGCGCGTCGGCGGAACTGTCAGCCATCGCCACGCAGTCTACGGTCCGCCATCTCCGGCGTCAGACGCCCGGCTCGGCCGTGACGCGGCCGGCCTTGATCGCGGCGACGAAGGCCGCGTGGTCCCGCTCGGTCTGGTCGGCGTACGCGTCGGCGAACTCGCCGATCGCGTGCTCGAACGCGGTGTCGCCACCGAGGTAGCCGGCGATCTCGGCCGGCTGGCCCGATCGCGCATGGCCGCGGGCAAGCGCCCAGCCGCAGAGCTCGCCCCATGCCTCGAGATCCTCGAGCGTCATGTCGTCGACAACGGCACCGCCCTTCTGGTCCTGCAGCTGGCGCACGTACCAGTCGTCGTCGCCGGTCCCGACCGTCCAGCCCAGAAGGACGTCGCCGGCGGCCTGGAGACGGCGCTGGCCGGCGACGACCCGCGCCCCGTGGCTCGGCTGGGTGCTCCGTGCGAGGAAGCGTTCCAGGACGGACGCCTGCGCCTGCTTGACCTGGAGGAAGAGCGGGTCGTCGTTGCCACCCTCGAACAGCACCGCGAACGCGCCGAGGCCCACGCTGCCCACCCCCACGACCATCCGCGCCGCATCGACCAGCCGGTAGCGGTCGAGAAGCACGAGCCGATCTTCCGCGACCGTGTCGCGGTAGCCCGTCATCGCGACGGCGACGGAGCTCGGGGTCACTGCCGGGGGGTGGGAGATGACCGGAGGGCGGTCGACGATCCGGCGGTGACCCGCCGCGTCGACCGCGGTCAGCTTCGGCAGCTCGTGGAGCGCATCGTGGTGGTGGGCCGCCTTCTCGGTCTGCTCGAGGAACGGTCGAGCCCGCCGGTCCACTGCCGCGTCGATGCCGGCGACGTCGACGCGAGCGTAGTAGACGTCGACAGCGCGCATGTCGCCATACGTCGCCATCCGCTCCCGGTACGCTCCGACCGCGTGGTGGACGGCGTGCCGGGTCGCGTGCGGGTCGAAGCCGCGGAGCCGGCCGGCCACGATCAGGCTGGCGGCAAGGCGCTTCACATCCCATTCGAACGGTCCGTGGAGCGTCTCGTCGAAGTCGGTGATGTCGAAGACCAGGTCGCGCTCCGGTGACGCGAAGAGCCCGAAGTTCGAGAGATGGGCGTCGCCGCAGAGTTGCACGACGATGCCACTGGCGGGGGTGGACGCCAGGTCGGCCGCCATCGGAAGCGCGGCACCCCGGAGGAAGCTGAAAGGCGAAGCCGCCATGCGTCCGTGGCGGATCGGCACGAGGTCCGGGATCCGGTTGGCCGCCTGCTCCAGCAGCAGCGCGACCGGCTCGGGCCGATCGGGCGCCGGCCGCCAGCCCGCGTTGGCCGCGAGGGGCAGCCGGGTGCGAGCGGCCACGCCGGCGGCCTGGAGCTCCGCACGCGTGGGAAGCGCGGTCATGACCCGTTCGGCCCGGGGCGCGTGCCGGTCGCCTGCGTGTACGCGAGCAGCAGCGCATGGGACGTCTCGAAGATCCGGTCGGCGCCGATCAGCGCGGTCAGGCCGTAGGCGTCCACCTGGTCGCGGACCTTCGGGTTCAGGTCGCACATCGCGAACGTGACCCCGGTGCGGGTGAGCTCGGCCCGGACCTGGCGCAGCGTGTCGGCCCCGGAGTAGTCGATGTCGCCGATGGACGCGCCGGAGACGCCGAGCCAGCGCAGCGGCGGGTCCGCGCCCTCCACGACGTCCCGGATCTCCGCGGAGAAGCGACTTTCGTTCGCGTAGTACAGGCCCGACCCGAAGCGGTAGATGGCGAGGCCCGGGGCCGCCTGGGTCCGATCGGCCAGCGGCGCGAGCCCCGGCATGCCGTCCGCGGTCATGCTCAGGAGCGTGTCGTACGGGCGATAGCTGTGGTAGATGTGCTCGACGATGGACAGCGCCATGGCCAGGACGATCCCCTGCTCGACGCCGATGAGCACGACGGTCACGGCCGTGACCAGCGCGACGGCGAACTCACCGTGGCGCAGGCGGGCGATGGACGCCATCCCGCGGATGTCGACCAGGCGCACGCCGATGAGGAACACGACCGAGGCGAGCACCGCGTTCGGCATGGAGGCGAGCGGGCCGGTGAGGAAGAGCAGGACCACCGCCACGATCGCGCCCGCGGTGAGCTGGGCGATCTGGCTGCGTCCGCCGGCGCTGTCGACCATCTCGGTCTTGGTGGGGCTGCCGTTGACGACGAAGGTGCCGGTGATGCCGGCCGCCGCGTTGGCCAGCCCGAGGCCCACGAGGTCGACGTCCTCGTCGAAGCTGTCGCCGTACCGCATGGCGTAGGCGCGCGACGTCGCGGCGCTCTGGGCCAGGATGACGACGACCATGGAGATGACGGTCGGGACGAGCGTCAACAGGTTGTCCCCGGTGATGACGCCGGTTGGCAGCTCCAGCTTCGGCAGGCCGCCGGGCACGGTCCCCAGCACGCTCACTCCGTGGGCGTCCAGGTTGAGCACGGAGCTCGCGATGATCGACCCGACGACCGCGATGAGGGCGCCCGGGATCGCCTTGTTCACCCGGCTCAGCCCGAGGATCGTGGCGAGGACCGCGACGGACACGACGAGCGTCGGGATGCTGGTGCCGGCCGGGATCGCCTGGAGCGTCTCGGTGAAGCCCTGGATCGTCCCTCCGCTCGTGCCGGTGATCGCGAGCATGCCGCCGACCTGGCCCATCGCGACCTGGAGGCCGACACCCGTCAGGAACCCGACCAGCACGCTGCGCGACAGGAAGTTGGCAATGAAGCCCAGCCTGAGGAGCCGGGCCGCGATCAGCAGGACGGCGCACATGAGCGCGGCGAGCGAGGCGAGCGCGACGTACTCCGGGGTCTGCGCGACGGCCCCCATCGCGAGGAGCCCCGTGGCGAGGATCGCCGCCGTCGCCGAGTCGGCGCCCACGACGAGGTGGCGCGACGATCCGAAGATCGCGAAGACCAGGATCGGGACGAGCAGCGTGTAGAGGCCCGTGATGACCGGCGTGCCGGCGATCTTCGTGTAGCCCATCACCTCGGGGATGGCGAGGGCAGCGAGCGTCGCGCCGGCGATGACATCGACCGGCAGGCGCGTGCGATCGAAGGGCAGGATGCCCCCGAGAAGCACGGCAGAACGCCGGTCGTGCCGGGCCGTCGTGGATTCCACGCTGCCTCCTCCCTGCGCCGCTCGGCGTGTCGCCGCCCACGATAGGTGGTCGGGGGCCGGTCGGCACCGGAGGGCATCGAGGCGCCGGCGGGCGGCCCGGCCCGGCCCGCGCCGGCTGCTACCATCGCGCCGGCACGGCGCCCGGCGGTTCCGCCGCGGCGGCGATCTGCGGGAGGTGGGCGCGTGAGCGACGCGGACGGAAAGAACGCAACGGGCGCCGATCGCCAGATGGTCGTGTTCGGCCTGGCGCTGGTCGCCGCGTTTCTCCTCGCCGTCTTCCTGCCCGATCTTGTTCCGGCGGCGGCCCACGGGGAGGCGGCCACCGTCGCGCACGCCCGCGTGGTGTCGATCGTGCAGTCGAGCCCGGTTCCATCGGAAGCGCCGTTGCCATCCGCCCAGCCGCTGGCCTCGGCCCAGCCGCTCGCCTCGGCACCGGCGAGCCCTGTCTCGCCAAGCGCGGCGACCGCCCCGCCCTCATCTCCGGCAGCGGCGCCTTCGAGCCAGCCCGCGACGGGAGGCGGCCAGGCGGCCCCGGGGCCCGGGGGCGCCGGCAGCGGCCAACCGCTCCAGGCGGTCGTGCAGTTCATCGACGGTCCATATGCCGGCCAGGAGGGCCAGGGGATCGTCCAGGGCCCGAGCGGCGCGCTCGAGCTGCCGGACTACCGCCCCGGCGACGAGGTCGTCGTGGAGATCGACACCGCGCCCGACGGGACGACATCGATGGTGCTGATCGACCGCTGGCGCCTGCCGCTCCTCGAGATGCTCCTCGGGGCGTTCGCGGTGACCGCTGCGGCCGTGGCCGGGTGGCGCGGCCTGCGCGCGATCGCCGCGCTCGCGCTGACGCTCGTCCTCACGCTGCGACTGTTCGTCCCGCTGGTCATTCGCGGCTGGGACCCGGTGCCCCTCGCCATCGTGTTCGGGATCCTGGTCACGACGCTGAGCTTCATGCTCACCCAGGGGATCAACCGCACGACGCTCGCCGCGATCGCCGGGACCTCGCTTGGCCTGGGCGTGACCGGGATCCTGGCCGCGGTCGTGACGGCCGCAGCGCACTTCACGCGTTCCCAGGGCTCGGACCAGGTGATCTACCTCGCGCAGCTCACGAACGGGAGCATTGATCTCTCCGGCCTGCTGCTCGCCGCGGTCATCTTCGGCGGCCTCGGGGTGCTCAACGACGTCGCGATCACCCAGGCCGCGACCGTCGAGGAGCTTCACCTCGCGAACCCGGCCCTGACGCCCTGGCAGCTGTTCGGCCGGACAATGAACGTGGGCGTGTCGCACCTCGCGGCGACCATCAACACCCTCGTCTTCGCGTACCTGGGCACAGCGCTGCCGCTCGTCGTCCTGATCGTGCTCCAGGTGTCGAACATGGCAGCCACGGTCAGCGAGGAAGGCGTGGCGGTGGAGATCATCCGCACGCTGGTCGGGGCCATCGGCGTGCTCGCCGCGGTGCCGCTCACGACGGCGATCGCCTGCCGGTGGGTCGTCGTCCCGGGTGGGTCAGCCGGCCCTGTCCCGGGGGAATTTGTGGCCGACGTCCCCCGCGAGCAATCCGCGCCGTGAGCACGCCGGGAGCGTGCTGCGCGCGCCCGGCGTGCGTGCACGACAGGCGGGGGCGCGTGGCGTAGGATCGGGGCGCGAGCGGCCCGGCACGCTCCGGACGAGGAATGCGCATGGAAGGCCTGTCACCGCTCCACCTGGTCATCATCCTGGTCGTCGCCGTGCTCGTCCTGGGCCCGGGCAAGCTGCCTGAGGTCGGCGCGGCGCTCGGCAAGACCCTTCGCGAGTTCCGCAGGGCCACCAGCGACATCGCGGAATCCGTTCGGCTCGAGGCGGCGCCAGCTCCTGC
>CAZKXK010000013.1:0-8762 GCA_964556585.1 uncultured Anaerolineaceae bacterium | reverse complement strand
GCTCCTGCATCCGCCGTGGCGCCGGCCCAGGCGGCAGCACCCGTTCCAGCACCCTCGCCCGCGGCTCAGCCAGCGCCCGCGCCATCGACCGCCGTGCTCGCCGGCACGGACCAGGGAGTGTCCCAGGCGCCGGTCGAAGCGGTTCCCCCGCAGGTCCCGCCAGCCAGCCCCGCCTGACCGCCCGGAGCGCCGGCTCGAAGGGCCGCGCCCGATCACGGGGCCACTCTCCCGGCGCGCCGTGCAGGAGCGCTCCCGGCCGGCGAGCGCGCCGATCTCCGGCCTGGTGGACAATCTCGCGATCGCCCGTGGCGCCGTTCGAGACCGAAGCGGCGGCGCATGGCGGCCTACCGGATCGAGACCAGGGGGAACGCACGATGACCGACAACGCCACGCCGGCGGCCGGCACGCCGGGCTGGGCCGGGAAGCCGATCTGGGTGGACCTCGCGAGCGCCGACCCGGAGGGGTCGCGGGCCTTCTACTCGGGGCTCTTCGGCTGGCTGGTGGAGGCAAACCCCGACCCCCAGTACGGCGGCTACGCCGTGGCGACGCTCGCGGGTCAACCCGTGGCGGGGATCGGGCCCAGGATGATGCCCGAGGCGCCCACCGCCTGGTCGCTGTACATCGGGACGCCCGACGCCGACGCGCTGGCGCAGGCCGTCGCGGCAGCGGGTGGCCGGGTCATCGCGCCGCCCATGAGCGTCGGCGACCAGGGTCGCATGGCGGTCTTCCAGGATCCAACGGGCGCGTTCGTCTGCGCGTGGCAGCCGATCTCCATGGCGGGTTTCGCCGCCGGGCGGCCGAATACCTTCGATTGGGCCGAGCTGAGCGCCCGCGGCTTCGAGCGGGCCGCACCGTTCTACGCGGCCGTGTTCGGCTGGACGTCACGTCAAACGCCCACGGGCGACGGGCAGCCGCCGTACACGCACTTCCGGCTCGGCGACGAGGCGATCGCCGGCGGCATGGAGATGAGCCCCATGGCGCCCGCCTCCGTTCCCAGCTACTGGATGGTCTACTTCAGGGTCCCGGATGTGCATGACGCCCACCGGCGCGCCCTGGAGGCCGGTGCCACCGAGGTGCTCGCGCCCCAGGACTTCCCAGGTGGTCGGTTCTCGATCGTGCGCGATCCGCAGGGCGCGGCGTTCGCGCTGCACGAGGTCGCCGCTCGCTGACCGTGCGGCGCCCGGCCGTCGGGGCCGCCTCGGCGATCGGGCGCCGATCCGTGGTCGCTCAGCGGGGCGCGCCCCGCGTCGTGGTCCGGGGCAGTGGAGGCTTGGCAGCCAGCCCCAGCGCCCGGAGCGCGATCGCCACCTGCCAGATCCCCGGGATCGCGACGTAGGCGCGCTCGAGCAGCCCCAGCCATGCCTTCAGCGGCCCGGCCAGCGTCAACGGGACGAGCAGCGTCGCGACCACGATCAGCGCGGCCGAGGCCGCGGTCGGGCGTGACGCCGGCCGCCACGCGGGGTCGCGTCCGAAGACCCTGCCCACGAGGCCGAGCGAAACGGGCATTGTGACCGCGTAGACGAAGAAAGTGGCGAGATGGAGCCCGCCGACGAGCGTCTCCGGACCGCCGGCGGCATCGGTCGGGAGCAGCGCGAACGCCAGCGCGATGGCCGCCTGCACGGTGAACACGACGCGGACGATGGTTCGATCCCGGGGCGAGGACCCGATGACCCGCCCAGCCCCGACCGCCCAGGCGAGCGTCAGCGGCGCGCCGATCGCGAACGCCAGCACCTGCAGCCAACCGAGCGGCGCGTGCACCATCGAGCTGATCGAGTCGGTCACGACGTCGTACCCGGGCCACGTCGCGGCGACCGCCGCGCCGAGCACCCAGAAGACGACGGGGCCGATCGCCCCGCACGCGAGAAGGGCGCGTGTCCAGCGCGCCGGGTGGGGGAGGGCAGCGGGGTCAGGCACCGTGCGAGCGTACCGCGCGCCTACGACATCGACCCGCGCGATTGCGCCCGGTCCCAGCGATGGGCGCGCAGCGCGGCGACCAGCTCCCCGGGCAGGGGCCCGGCGGCCGAGGCCGCCAGGTTGGCGGCGAGGTGCTCGACGCTGCGCATGCCGGGGATCACCGTGGTCACGTCCGGGTTGGAGAGGATGAAGCGGAGCGCCAGCTGGGCCATCGTCTGACCCTCGGGCACCAGCGACCTGATCACCTCGACCCGCGGGATCGTCGCCTCGAGGTTCGCCCGGCCGAAGTAGCTGTTCCGCCAGTCGGCCTCGGGCCAGCGGCTGCCGAGCGTGAGCGTGCCGGCCAGGCTTCCCTCGTCGAGGGGCACCCGCGCGATCACGGCCACGCCAAGCGCGCGACAGAGTGGGAAGAGCTCGTCCTCCGGGGCCTGGTCGAAGATGTTGTAGACGACCTGGACGGCGTCGACCTGGCCGGTCCGGAGCGTCCGCAGGACGTTCTCCGGTTCCCGCCGGTTCACGCTGATCCCCACGTGGCGGACCAATCCGTCGCGCTTGAGCTTCTCGGCGGCCCGCTGCCAGCCGTCGTCGTCCGCCCAGTCGTCCTGCCAGACGTGGAACTGGACCAGGTCGAGCGAGTCCAGCCTCGCCTGCCTCAGGATGCCTTCGACCGACGAGCGGATGTGGGGCGGCGGGAAGGCGTCCCGGATCCGGTCGCCCGGGCGCGCCGGCCACTGGCGATTCTTCGGCGGGATCTTCGAGGCGAGGAAGAGGCCCCGACCGGGGTTGGCCCGGGCCAGCGCCCCCAGGAGCTGGTCGCTGTGACCTGCCCCGTAGACCTGCGCCGAGTCGAAGAACGTCACGCCGGCGTCGACGGCGGCCTGGAGGACGGCCTCCGACTGGCGATCGTCGGCGCCGGTCCAGCCGCCGATTCCGCCCCCCATGCCCCACATGCCGACGCCGAGCTGGCTCACCCGGCGGCCGGCCCGTCCGAACGTGCGGTCCTGCATGCTCGCTCCCGGGCTCCTTCTTCGTGTCGACCTGCGGCTCGTATGAGCTGAGTCGGCGACATGGCCATGGTGGCGCCCGCCGAGGTGGAGCGCATGGCGCGGAAACCTCCCCGGCATTCCTGGCGTCCACCCGGCATGAACGTGAAGCTCGCGGCCCTCCTCTCCGTCGTCATCGCGCTGAGTGCCTGCGCACCGGCTGCCTCGCTCGGCGGCGACGTCGGGCTGGCGCGCGCGGACGTCGCTCGCGCCTCCGCGGACCCGGCCGACGCGGTCAGGGCCGGCACCGCCGTCGACGCGTTCGGGCTGGACCTCTACCGCGCCATGGCGGCAGGCCAGGCGAACCTGGTCTTCTCCCCGGCCAGCATCACGCTCGCGCTGGCGATGGCGCGGGCAGGAGCGCGCGGGGTGACCGCCTCGGAGATGGACGCCGTCATGCACGGCGCCGCGGCCGACGATCATGCCGGCTGGCTGAACGCGCTCGACCAGGCGCTCGCCACGCGGAGCGGGACGTTCCAGGACGGGAGCGGGAAGGATGTCCCGATCACGCTCAGGATCGCGAACGCTCCGTTCGCCCAGCAGGGGATGCCGCTCGAGAAGACGTACCTGGAAGCGCTCGCCGGGCGTTTCAGCGGGGGCCTGCGCCTGGTCGATTACGAGTCCCAGACGGAGCAGGCGCGGGCGCTGATCAACGGCTGGGTCGACGCTCAGACGGAGCACCGCATCCCGGAGCTGCTCGTTCCCGGCGTGCTCACGCGGGCGACCCGCCTCACGCTCGTCAACGCGATCTACCTCAAGGCGCCCTGGGAAACGCCGTTCCCGGTCGACGCGACGACGGCCGGCACGTTCACGCGCGCAGACGGCTCCACCGTGCAGGTGCCGTTCATGGCCACCACGACCTCCCTCCGGTACGCGACGGGGAGCGGGTGGCGCGCGGTCGAGATCCCGTACGTCGGCGGATCGCTGGCGATGACGATCATCGTCCCCGATGACCTCGCGGCGTTCGAGTCGAAGCTCACGGCCGATTCCTTCACCGCCATCACGGGCGCGCTCAGCGATACCGAAGTGGCGCTGGCGCTCCCGAAGTTCGGGATCGAGACGAAGACGGATCTCGCCTCGACCCTGGCGGCGCTCGGGATGCCGTCGGCGTTCGACGACCGGGCGGACTTCAGCGGGATCACGACCGCCGAGCCCCTGGAGATCTCGGATGTGATCCACCAGGCCAACATCGACGTCGACGAAAATGGCACGGAGGCCGCCGCCGCCACCGCCGTCGTGATCCGGGCGACCGGGATGCCGGCCGAGCCGGTGACCCTGCGCGTGGATCGGCCCTTCCTCTTCGCGCTCCGCGACGTGCCGACGGGCAGCATTCTCTTCCTCGGCCGGGTGGGTGACCCCTCGGTCGCCCGGTAGCACCCACGGCGGGCGCACCGGGAGGGGTGATCGAGAAGGGGCGACCCGGCCGGACGACCTGCCGCGACGCCTTCAGCCGGCCGGGCGATACCCGACCACGCGCAGGGCCGCCTCACGGAGCGCATCGCGTGGCAGTCCCGGCCAGAGGTCGCGGTAGGTGGTGAGCAGCCCGTTGAAGAAGCCGAGGTAGAACGCGACGAGCAGGTCTGGATCAGCCGGCGCCACCGCGCCCTCCGAGCGTGCCTCGGCAAAGACCCGCCGGAGGTTCGCATGCGCGCGGCCGGCGATCTCCTCCATGTCCAGGCCGAGCGAGCGGATGAGATCGCGGCCGCCCTCGCCCATCAGGCCGGCGAGGATGACCACGAACGGTGCGTTTGCGTCGTAGAGGGCCAGCGTCCGGTCCACGAGGAGGTCGAGCTTCCGGCGGGCGGGTCCGTAGGCGTCCGCCACCTCCGCGGTCATCGCCTCGACATTCGCGAACCCCTCGGCGAGGATGGCCTCGAGGATCGCCTCCTTCGAGTCGAAGAGCCAGTACACGTTCCCGGCGCTCATCCCGGCGCGCCGCGCCACGTCCGCCACCCGGCAGGAGGAGAATCCGCGCTCCGCGAACAGTGTCCGTGCCGCCTCCAGGATGCGATCCCGGCTGGCCGCTTTGAGGCGCGCACCGCTCCCGCCCGGGGACGCTGCCGTCACGCTGCCACCAAATTGACTGGCCATTCACTCAGGACGATACCAATGAATGGCCGTTCAGTCAACCTGCGCCGGCGCCTGGGCGCCTCCCGTCGCCCCGGTCCGTCCGCCCGCGAGCTCACTGCAGGAACTCGTCGAGCGGTGTCGCTGTGCACGCGGCGCCCAGGCACGGCAGGCCAAGCACATCCTCGACTGTCCGCAACAGCCCGTAATGATCGTGGGGAATGGACGACACGATGCCCGACAGCCCCTGGCGAGCAACCAGGGTGAAGACCCTGCCCCCGCCGCCGACGTCCGTGGTGCCCTCGTCGAAGGAGACGACGAGCAGCGTGTGTGGCCAGTTCGGCGCCGCGAGGACCTGGGGAAGGAATGCCCGGAGGAAGGCGTCGCCCTGGGCCGCGCCGCAGTCGTGCATGTCGTTGCAGAGATTCGGCGCCACGAAGGCGAAGCTGACCCCGGGATCGAAGCTGGCCAGGGGCTGGATGTTGTCGCACTGGGTGCTGCCCGAGACGAACGTGAAGCTCATCGCCGGGTTGTGCTTGCGGGCATAGGTCCCCGCGACGCCGGGCCCGTCGACGCCGCCCGGATACGAGCTCCCCGCGTGGCAGCCCCCTGCCGGATAGTCCTGGGCGTACGTCCGCCACGACAGGCCCGCCGCCGCCAGCTGGTTGGAGAGGCTCTCGGCCGCGAGGTCGTGCACGCCGTCGTCGGTCACCCCCTGGGTCGATCCGGACCAGAAGGCAAGGTAGTTCGGCAGCGACGGGTGGGTGACCGCGTCGTACCTGTCGGCCCGGCCGTAGGTCTCGGCGAGGCCGTACAGGTACGGCATCGACGCGGCGGTGACCGCGGATGCGTCCCGGTTCTCCATCCAGACGACGACAACGTGGGTGATCGTCGCCCGCGGCGCGCCCGTTGTCGTGGCGGACGGCATGGCCGCCGGCGAGGGTGCCGCTGACGAGGCGGCGGGCGGGGCCTGCGTCGGCAAGGCGGTCGGGCCGGCGGGAGCGGTCGCCCCCGGATGCCTGGTGACGACCGGCGCCGTCGACGCCTGGCAGGAGGCCAGCAGGAAGGCAAGCCCGAGGAGCGCGGTCGCTCGCGCCGAGCGCCTCGCGGTTCCTCGCCGGTCGTCCAGTCGCGTGCGGGCCATCGCCTCACGATATCGGTTTGGCCGCCTGTTCGGGAGGCGGAGCCAGTCGCCCGCGTGCACGGTCGCTGGCTCGGTCTCCTCGGCGCCAGGGCCGGTGGGGCTCGCGGCGTCGCCCGGCCCCTCCGCCGAATCACCGTCATGCTGTCGCGTGATTGAACGTTTTGCCGGTGCCGATCGTCGGATGGGCGTGACAGGATTGGAGAGGCTCGCGGTGGCGAAGGCGCAGGACCCTGGTCTCGGTCGCGAGGACCCGCGCGCGCGCACCTTCGTCGCGCTGCTGGACCGGCGGACGCTGGACAGTGCCTACCGGTACGCGACGCTCATGCTCGGCGAGCGGGCGGACGCGGAAGACGCGACCCACGATGCGGCCGTGACCGCCTGGCGCCACTTCGGAGAGCTGCGCGATCCCGGGAAGTTCGAGGCGTGGTTCGGGCGGATCGTCGTCAACGCGTGTCGCGACCGGCTGCGCGCCCGGCGCCGATCCCCGGTGCCGCTCGAGCTCCAGCCGGAGCTGCCCGCCCCCGACACGACCGACGGTCTTGCCCGTCGCGACGCGCTGGCGACCGCCATCCGCTCCCTGAGCGCCGACCATCGCGAGGTGGTCGTGCTGCGGTTCTATGCGGACCTGACCGTCGAACAGATCGCCGCCCGCACCGGAGTCGGCGCAGGAACCGTCAAGTCCCGCCTCCACTACGCGCTGCGCCTCCTTCGCGCGGCCGTCGACGCCCAGGACGAAGGGAGATCCCGGCCATGAAGAACGACGAGACGCTCGAGCGCGAGGTGCGAGCCTCGCTGCGCGCCTCCGCGACGCATCCGATCCCGGACGACCTGGTGGCCCGGATCGGCGCGATCCCGGCCGGGCAGCCGCCGTCCCAGGGCACCGTCTCGCGCCTGCCTCGCTACGCTCGCTTCGCGGCGGAGCTGGCCGCAGCCGCGGTCGTGGTCGTCGCCGTCTCGGCGCTCATCCTGTCGCGGAACGGCGGGAACACCCCGGGCGGGCCGCTTGGGCCAGGGGCAACCAGCCCGGCGACCCCGGTGGCCTCGACGGCGCCCGCGGCGGTCGCGACCCCGTCTCCCTCACCCTCGGCAACCCCGGTCGAGACCGTGCTCCCGGCAGCCGTCCTGGGTCTCGAGCCCGCGTCCGTGACGTTCGTCTCCGTCGACGCGGGATGGGTCCTGGGGACCGGCACCTGCGCGGGCGGCTCGTGCGCGGCGATCGCGCGGACCGGCGATGGGGGAAGGACGTGGTCCCCGGCGCCGGCACCCCCCACCACGATGGCCGGGGGCCCGGGCCAGGCAACGTCGGGCGTCAGCGGTCTCCGCTTCGCCGACACGAACAACGGGTGGGCCTTCGGGCCCGACCTGTGGGCAACCCATGACGGCGGGACCACCTGGTCCAGGGTCACGATCCCCGGCGTCCCGGCGGACGCCCCGGTGTTTGCCCTGGAGACCGCCGGCGGGATCGTCCACGCGGCCGTGCTCGATGGAGGGGACTTCCGCGTCGCATCCAGCCCCGTTGGCAGCGACGGCTGGAGCGTCGCGCCGGTGCGGGTCCCGGTCGGGGCCGGGCCGGTCCCCGCGGTGCAGCTGGTCCTGTCCGGCGCGGCCGGCTGGCTGGTCGAGAACGACCGGACGGTCGTCGGAGGGGCGCGCCTCGCCAACGGCAGCTGGGTGGCCTGGACGCCGCCGTGCGCCGACGTCGTCGGCCCGGCGTACCTGGCCGCATCGAGCCCGACCGAGCTTGCCGCCGCCTGCGACGTGGGGCTCTGGAGCAACCCGACGGGTGACCACCTGTACCTGTCCCACGACGGCGGTTCCACCTTCGCCCCGGCGGGGACCGCGGCGCCGATGACGACGGCCGCGATGGCCGCCATGGCGTCGCCGTCGGTCGTCGTCGTGGGTGGCAGCGACGCGACGAGAGCAGTCCTCGTCGCGACGTTCGACGCCGGGCGAACGTGGACCGTCGTGGCGTGGCTCGGAGCCGTCACCCTCGCGGACCTGGGGTTCACCACGGCGACGCAGGGCGTGGTGATCACCGGCCCTGCGGGCGGGTCGTCAAGCCTCCTGATGACCCGCGACGGGGGCCGCACGTGGCGCGCGGTCGGGTCGGCCGGCGGCTGATCACCCCGCGTCCGCGAGCCGGGACGGACGCCGGAGCCAGGCGCGCCCTCAGCTCACCGTGACGGAGATCCGGTGGTGCCCCCGGGCGCCGTCCGGCGCGGGGCTGGTGACCTGGGACGTCTGGACGTCGCCCGTGCCGTCGATCGCCTCGACCTCCAGGCTGTGCTGCCCGGGCGTCGCGGTCCAGGGCAGCGTCCACTGGACCCAGGTGGCGTTCGAGATCGGGCGGCTGATCGTCGCGGTCTGCCAGGGTCCGCCGTCGACGCTGAGCTGGACCGCGCTGACCCCGCGGTCCGGTGCCCAGGCAACCCCACCGACCGCGACGACCCCCGCCGGGACCGTGGCGCCGCCCGTCGGCACGTCGATGCGGGACTGGGTGAGGATCGGCCCGTCCTTGGCCCAGCCCAGCGGGATCCAGTAGCCGTCGACGGCCTCGCGGGTCGTCAGCTGGATCTCCGAGAGCCACTTCGTCG